>NZ_JBFTLU010000029.1:0-19571 GCF_056396605.1 Pseudomonas sp. 05T35 | reverse complement strand
CATCGAGTTTGCGCTTGTGGCCGCGCACGAAGCTCTGGAGCAGGCCGGCTGGCATCCGACGGATGTCGCAGACCAGGAGCGTACCGCTACGATCATTGCATCGGGCGTAGGTGGTTTTGGCGCGATTGCCGACGCTGTACGTACCACCGACGCGCGTGGCCCTCGCAGATTGTCGCCGTTCACTGCACCGTCATTTCTCGCCAATATGGCGGCCGGGCACGTTTCCATTCGGCATGGTTTCAAAGGGCCGCTCGGGGCGCCCATAACGGCCTGTGCTGCAGGGGTGCAGGCTATCGGCGATGCGGCCAGGCTCATCAGAAGTGGCGAGGCGGACATCGCCATATGCGGCGGTACCGAAGCAGCGATAGACCGTGTGACTCTGGGGTGTTTTGCTGCGGCCCGCGCACTATCCACTGGTTTTGCCCAGCGTCCGCAGGAGGCATCACGTCCCTTTGATCGCGATCGTGACGGCTTCGTAATGTCTGAGGGGGCCGGGTTGCTTGTAATCGAATCGCTGGAGCATGCCCTCTCACGTGGAGCCAAACCCTTGGCGGAACTGGTCGGCTATGGCACCAGCGCCGATGCCTATCACCTGACGGCAGGTCCGGAAGATGGCAGCGGCGCACGGCGCGCCATGGAGCAAGCACTGCGCCAGGCCGCTGTCAGTCCTGCGGACGTGCAGCATATCAACGCGCACGCGACCTCCACTCCGGTTGGCGATAAAGGGGAACTGGCGGCAATTCGCTCGTTGTTCGGGAGTGACTCCGGCGTGGCGATCACTTCGACCAAGTCCGCCACCGGGCATCTTCTGGGAGCGGCCGGTGGTATTGAAGCCATCTTCACCGTACTGGCGCTTCGTGACCAGGTCGTGCCCCCCACGTTGAATCTGGTTCATCCCGATGAGGCGGCCGTCGGGCTCGATCTGGTCGGCCTGAAGTCCCGGAAGACGTTGATAAGGCACGCGCTCTCAAATGGGTTCGGGTTTGGTGGTGTTAACGCCAGCGTCCTGTTCCGCCGCTGGGAGCCTGAATTTTGAGCCTGGCGGGGGGTTGTTACAAACTATCAGGATCCCCGAAAAACATCTGAATCCGCGATCTTAACCAGCGCTCACCCGGATCGTTATCCTGCGAGCCGCGCCAGGCCATGTGCAGCTCGAAGGTTCGCGTCGGCAGCGGCGGGTCTTCGGCGCGTACGCCACCGGCGGCAGTCAGTGCATCGGCGGTGTAGTCCGGCACGGTGGCGAGAATATCGGTGCCGGCCAACAGCGTCCCCAAACCATTGAACTGCGGAACCGCGAGCACCACATGACGCTTGCGCCCGAGTTTTTCCAGTTCTTCATCGATGAAACCGCTGAGGTCGCCGGCAAAGGACACCAGGGCATGGGGGCGAGCGCAGAAGTCGTCCAGGCTCAAGGCGCCAGGTACCGAGTCGGCGCGCAGCAGTTTCGGCATGCTGCGTCGCAGGACTTTGCGTTTGGCGTTGGCCGGCAGATCGGTGGTGTAGCTGACGCCAATCGAGATTTCGCCTGATGCCAACAAGCTCGGCATCAATAGATAGTTGACGCGTCGCACCACCAGCACGATACCGGGCGCCTCCGCACGCAGGCGCTTCAACAGCATCGGCAGCAGGGCGAACTCGACATCATCCGAGAGGCCGATGCGAAACACCGCGGTGCTGGTGGCCGGGTCGAATTCAGCGGCGCGACTGACAGCGGGCCATATGAGAACAATGGCCGGCATGAATCTTACGGGGAAAGGCTGTTACTCTGCACCGAGTAATTCATTTTTCCCACAATGCTGGTTCGGTTTTCTACGTTGATTGACGTATTGCCGGGGCTGCGGAATCAATGACAGGCATGTCGACTATTAATAGCCACTGATGGTCTTGGTCAGAAAGCCCGGATAGAGTTCAGGGCATTAGAGGTTAATTTGACGAGGTTTGCGATGTCCCGCACGATCCGTTTTCACAAGTTTGGTCCTGCCGAGGTGCTCAAATGCGAAGAGCATGCGGCAGCTCTGCCAGCGCCGGGCGAAGTGCAGGTGCGTGTCGAAGCGATCGGCATCAGTTGGTATGACATCCTCTGGCGCCAGAACCTGGCATCTTCCCATGCCCGGTTGCCATCGGGCCTTGGTCATGAAATGGCCGGCGTGGTCACTGCCGTCGGCGAAGGTGTGGATGATCTGGCGGTGGGTGACAAGGTCGCCAGCTTCCCGGCAGAAAGTCCCAATGACTATCCCGTCTACGGCGAGCAGATCGTACTGCCGCGTTCGGCGTTGACGCGTTATCCGGATGTGCTCAGTCCGGTCGAAGCCGCTGTGCATTACACGCCGCTGTTGGTTGCCTACTTTGCTTACGCCGATCTGGCACGGGTCAAGCCTGGCCAGTTTGCCCTGGTCACCGATGCGAGCCATTGTGCCGGCCCGTCCTTCGTGCAACTGGGCAAGGCCTTGGGTGTGCGGGTCATTGCCGCGACCAAAACGGCCAGCGAGCGCGAGTACCTGTTATCCCTGGGTGCCGAGACGGTGATCGTGACTGAAGAGCAGGATCTGCTCATGCAGATCAACAAGCTCACCGACAACCGCGGTGTCGACGTGGTATTCGATGGCCTCGGCGGTCCGCAGATGTCGATGCTCGGTGACGTGCTGGCGCCTCGTGGCAGCCTGGTGCTGTATGGCCTGCAAGGCGGTAACCAGACGCCGTTCCCGGCCTGTGCAGCGTTCCAGAAAAACATTCAGTTCTTCGTGCACTGCATCGGCAACTTCACCGGCAAACCGGAACTCGGGATCATTCAGGACCAGGTCGCACTGCAACGGGCGCTGCGCGATATCAACCAGTTGACGGCTGACCGGGTACTGCTACCACTCAAGACCCGGGTCTTCCCGTTTAGCGAGTTTGTCCAGGCGCACCGTTACATGGATGAGTGTCCGTGTCGCGAGCGAGTGGCGCTTCAAGTAGAACCTGCATGACGCTTGCGCAAGAGTCCGTGTTTACGGACTCTTGCGTTTTTGTTGTACGGGCACACCTTTCATCCCCCTTCGTCATCTGCCGGTTCAGCAACTGAACTGGTTTTTGCTTCTGATCTGTATCTTCTAATCATCATATAAGCCCTGATAATTGAATGATTAAATTCATCTCAAGGAATGAGTCATGGCTGGGCATCTTTTTTTAATGGGTTCTGCTTTTGGTGCTATGTATACGGACCATTGCTCACCTGCGCTTCGCGTTGAAACGCGGCAAGTAAGCGGTTCGCTTGTTAGTTATGGAAGTATTGCCTTGTTCTGGTTTCCTTATTTCTCGTGCTCATTGTCTGTGGGACGTTGTCGGAAAAGTCCTAGGCCGCCCATCCGGTCCGTCGGAGCTCGTGGGCTCGGGGGTTGTGGGCGATTGGCTCGGTCGTGAACGTTATTTCTATAACAATCGTTTCAAATAGTTACCACAACCAAAGTGTTAGCATTTGAAAGCAGATACTCACGATAAGCCGTTATCAGCCAGCATCGATCGCAGGTCGTGCAAGCAAATGATTGCTTGTGCGATGCCGACTTTTTGAATATCAGGTAAATGACAATGAGCACAACTCATGATCAAGCGATGAACTATGTCTATCAGCAAGTTTTGCAGCGGTTGCTGAGTTTCTTTTCTCGTGCGGAACGTACTGCATTGCAGCTGTTGATCCAGCGTCTGTTGGTGGCGGCGGGGGGAATGGAGAGAATCGGTACTTACAAGGTGCTGATGATGCACTCGGGAACGCGCGACAGTTGCTACACATTGGCATTCCTGCGTGCCGCGCAATTGAGTATCGCGGGCAGGGCGCCAGCGACCTTCCAGTTGCGTGTCGCCACGCTACGGCTGGGCGGGACGACGCCGACGATCATGGAGAATATTCATAGCAGCTACGGCGCCCTGTTTGTCTACGACGATCCTCGGGTCGAGGTGGTGATGGTCGATAACCGCGAGGTGTTGCCCTTCAGCCATCTGATGCCGATGTCCKAGGCTGGTCGCGATTTGAATCGCACCAACATGCTGATGCTCGGCCATTTGCGAGGGGCTGACGGGGTGTTTGAAGCGTGTAGCGACGGCTATCTGGCGACAGGCGAGTTCTACTCG
Organism: Pseudomonas sp. 05T35; assembly: GCF_056396605.1. Taxonomy (NCBI): domain Bacteria; kingdom Pseudomonadati; phylum Pseudomonadota; class Gammaproteobacteria; order Pseudomonadales; family Pseudomonadaceae; genus Pseudomonas; species Pseudomonas sp. 05T35. Next base: position 15,467 of record NZ_JBFTLU010000029.1, on the reverse strand, counting down.
CAGATGGCCCGATGGGAGGGCGGTGTCGATGCGTTGATCAGCGGTGAAACCGTACGTCAGCAAAAGCAGTTTTTGGCCGGCCTGATGCACGAGGCGCAAAAGGCCGGCCTGCCGGCAATCACTCATCCGGCCTTCGGTTATGAAGGATTGTTTTTAACGCTCGATCAATTGGGCGGCGATTGTTATCGCAAGCTTTATGCGGGCCATGAAACGGTCGAGTGGCGGCCACGCGAGAGTTTTGAGGCGCGACGCGGCGCAGACTACATCGATATCCAGGACCTGGTGACCGGCAACATGGAGGAGCGCTGGCCATTGCTGACCGACTTTCTCGGGCTGCAACCGGATGAAATTGACGTTCACCTGCGCGAAAACGAATTCGCCAGTCCTTTGCTCTCGGCCCATTTGCGGGGCTTGCAAGCCTGCTTCGTGAATGACCTGGCCTACGAAAGCGGATTCAGCGAGTACATACAACGGGCGTTGTTGAAGATGCGTAAACGACGTCTGCCCGAGCGGCTTTGCGAGCAGGTGTTGGAGGTCTACGGCAATCCGCAGGCAATGGCCGAGCTTCGGACCCTGGCGTCGGCCGAGGCTCAGCAAACACTGGGGCTCAATGAAACACAGCAGCTGTGCCTGCTGTTCGCCCCCTTTGTCGATGCCGGTGCCGGGCTCGAGCATTTTTTGCGCCGCTGCCATCCCGGCATGTTAGTGGCGATACCCGAACTGCACAAAGCAATGCAGGGCAATGCCGCTCCTGAGCAAGTCATGCAATGGATGATCGACGTCAGCGGCCTGTCGGTCAGCCTGATCTGCAGGCTCTACGGCATGCGTTCGGTGTCCGGGATCGGGCTCGAAGCGKGGGATTCGGGCTTGAGTGCCGCAGGCACCGGAGAGTGTGAGGTGGATGACGCGCTGAGTGAATGGTCAGCGAGACGTTGAAGGAGTCCGGTTTGACCGATTCAAAAAACACCTGCACAGCGATTGGCCAGTGTTCATGAAGGGGCAAAGGGAAACAGATTTTGCTTACCAGGCCGTGTACCGATACCTGACCAGCCTGATCAATGAAATGGCGACTGAAGCACCGATCAAGCTGCCTTCTCTAAGGCAGCTGGCAGACCGGTTGAACGTGTCGATTTCAACTATTCAGTACGCCTATTCGCTGCTGGAGAAAGAAGGGCGGGTGTATTCGGTGGCAAAGTCCGGTTACTACGCGTTGCCGGTGTCCTTGAACATGTCGTTCAGCAGCGGTAACGATCTGCTTGAAACGGTCTATGTCAGCGCAAGGCGCCCGGGAATGCTGGTCTTGAGTATCGACGAGCCCGCGCTTCTGCAGTCGCTGGACAGTCCATTGTTGCTGCTGGAGCGAGAACTGGTGCGCCAGTATCCGCGTCAACCGCAGCTTCACTCGCAGCCGTGTGGCGAGCTGGAGTTACGCACCGCGTTGGCGGCACGCTACACCACTTCACCGGCACGCTGCTGGCACGCCGATGATGTTTACATCGGTGCCGACTGGCGGGGTGTGCTGGAAATACTGATCGCCGTGCTCGAACTCAAGGATGCGACCGTGCTGGTCGAATCGCCCTGCGACTGGGCCATTTTGCGCTTGTTCCAGACCGCTGGCGTGCAGGTGATCGAGTTGCCGATAGACAGCAACGGCTGCCTTGACCTTGAGTTGCTCGAGCATTTGCTCCGGACCGAGGCGGTTCGCCTGGTGGTGCTGTCGTCGGGCGTGAGCATGCCGCGCGGCAGCCTGATGCCGTCGGACAACCGGCAATCCACCGCCGAACTGTTGGAACAACACGGCAGTTGGGTACTGGAAAACGACGTGTACGGCGAACTCGCTCATGAGCCGAATGAAAGTCGTTTTCGCGATGTGCTCGATCCTGATCGCCTGATCGTGTTTTCCACCTTCGAAAAGCTCATGGGGCCTGAGGCACCTTACGGGTATCTGCTTTCACGGCATTTGAGCGTGGAGCTGCAGCGGCATTTTTTGCTGCGCTCGTTTCGCCTGTCGCCGATTCGTCAGAAAGCCATCGCACGCTTGTACAGCAGCGGCCGTATCGACCAGCACTTGCTGGTGCTGCGCCGGCTGTTGAAAGAGCGCAAGAGCCGAATGATCCAGATGCTGCAGGACCGTCTGAGCGATTCGCTGGAGTTTGTCGAGCCGGCGGGCGGGGCGACCATCTGGGCGCGCTCGTTACGGCCGGTCGATGTGCGTCGGGTCTTCCAGCGCATGCTCAAGCAACAGGTGGTGATTGCCCCCGGTGAATTGTTCAGCTTGCATGGGCTGCATTCGCAGAACGTCAGGCTCAGCCACACATTCAGCGGGCAGCACGACCTGGAGGCTGCATTGACGATGCTGGCGGATGCGTTGAGGCTTGAACTCATCGATTGACCGGGCGTCAATATACCCAGCTGACGTCTGGATAGATTTTGTCTGGATAGATATCGTCGCTCTCTGGTCCAACTGCCAGTAAACTGCCTCCCCATTCCTGAACCACTCTTTTTCAGAGGTTTTGCATGACACTCAGTCCTTTTGCGGGCAAACCGGCACCCGTAGAGTTGTTGGTCGACATCCCGCGACTGGTAACGGCCTATTACACCGGCCAGCCCGATGCCTCTGTTTCGACCCAGCGCGTTGCGTTTGGTACTTCAGGCCATCGTGGCAGCTCGTTCGAGCTGAGTTTCAACGAATGGCACGTTCTGGCCATCAGCCAGGCCATCTGTCTGTATCGCGAAGCCCAGGGCATCGACGGCCCTTTGTTTGTCGGCATCGACACCCACGCGCTATCGACGCCAGCCGGCGCCAGTGCGCTGGAAGTCCTCGCCGCCAATGGCGTGACTGTGATGATTGYCGAAGGCGACGAGTACACGCCGACGCCAGCTATTTCCCACGCCATTCTTTGCTACAACCGCGGCCGTACGTCGGGGCTGGCAGACGGCATCGTCATCACGCCGTCCCATAACCCGCCGCAAAGCGGCGGTTACAAGTACAACCCCACCAACGGTGGTCCGGCCGATACCCACATCACCAAGTGGATCGAGGCCAAGGCCAACGAGTTGCTGGCCAACAAGCTTGCGGGTGTCAAACGCATCAGCTACGAGCAGGCACTCAAGGCCGACACCACCCATCGTCACGATTACCTCAATACCTACGTCGCCGATCTGGTCAACGTGATCGACTTCGACGCCATCCGTGGCGCCAACCTGCGCCTGGGCGTGGACCCGCTGGGCGGAGCAGGGGTGCGCTACTGGTCGGCGATTGCCGAGCATTACCGCCTGAACCTTGAGGTGGTGAATACCCAGGTCGATCCAACGTTCCGTTTCATGTCCGTCGATTGGGACGGTCAGATTCGCATGGACCCATCGTCGAGCTATGCCATGCAAGGCCTGATCGGTCTGAAAGAGCGTTTCGACGTGGCGTTCGCCTGCGATCCGGACCACGATCGTCATGGCATCGTCACCCCGTCCGGCGGCTTGCTGGCGCCGAACAACTACCTGGCCGTATCCATCGACTATCTGTTCCAGAACCGCCCGCAATGGCGCGCCGATGCGGCGGTGGGTAAAACCGTGGTCAGCAGTGGCTTGATCGACCGCGTTGCCAAGCGCCTGAATCGTCGCCTGTACGAAGTGCCGGTCGGTTTCAAATGGTTTGCCGATGGCCTGTTCGACGGCTCGCTGGGTTTTGGTGGTGAAGAAAGTGCCGGTGCCTCGTTCTTGCGTAAGGATGGCGGCGTCTGGAGCACTGACAAGGACGGCCTGATTCCAGCCTTGCTGGCGGCTGAAATGACTGCTCGCACAGGACGCGATCCAAGCCAGGCTTATCGCGCACTGACCGATGAACTGGGTGAGCCGTTCTCGGTACGTGTCGATGCCAAGGCCAACCCTGAGCAAAAAGCCTTGCTCGGCAAGCTGTCACCAGACCAGGTCAAATCGACACAACTGGCTGGCGAAGCGATCCAGAGCATTCTCAGCAAGGCGCCGGGTAACGACCAGGCGATCGGCGGGCTGAAAGTCATGACCGAAAATGGCTGGTTCGCGGCCCGTCCTTCGGGCACCGAGGACATCTACAAGATCTACGCTGAAAGCTTCATTAGCGACGATCACCTCAAGCAATTGGTCAGCGAAGCCCAGACACTGGTGGACAGCGCCATCAGCACCAAATAATCGAGGACCCCATCACTGCATAGGAATCTACACAACTTAGAAATACGCTGAAGGACTACCTCCGTAGCAGCTGTCGAGCGTGCGAGGCTGCGTTCGGCTGCGAAGCAGTCGTAAAATCAGCCAACACGATCCTTCAGGCGAATCGCGTACGCAGGATTTGCGAGGACTTCGTCCTCGAACGCCGCCTCGCAGGCTCGGCAGCTGCTACGAGAGCTGGAGCAGCAAGATGTGTAGAAACTTATGCCAGCGATGACGGCAGTGCAGCCAATATCGATTGCAAACAAAAAGGGGTGACCTAAACGGTCACCCCTTTTTGCATCTGGCCTTCAGCGTATCAAGCCAGGTCCACCAACACGATTTCACTGTCCTCGATGGCGGTCACCCGCAGCACCTGTTCCTGCGCAACCGCTACACCGTCTCGAGCTTGTGCACGCAAGCCATTGACTTCAATGACTCCGGTGGCAGGCACCAGGTACGCCCGGCGACCGTTGTCCAGTTGATACTCGGCGGTTTCGCCAGCCTTCAGGTTTGCCGCCACCAACCGTGCATCGGCGCGGATCCGCAGGCTTTGGTCGTCGCCGGCCTTGCCACTGGCCAAGGTCACGAAACCTTCGCGATGACCTTTTGGAAACGGTTTGGCGCCCCAGGACGGTGCCAGCCCGGTTTCATTCGGGATGATCCAGATCTGGAAAATCTTCGTCGCCGTCGACTCCAGGTTGTACTCGCTGTGAGCAATCCCGGTGCCGGCGCTCATGACCTGTACATCACCGGCCTCGGTGCGGCCCTTGTTACCCAGGTTGTCTTCATGGCTGATCGCACCTTCGCGAACGTAGGTGATGATTTCCATGTCCCGATGCGGGTGTTTCGGGAATCCGGTACCCGGCTCAATCACATCGTCGTTCCACACCCGCAGGTTGCCCCAGTTCATGCGCTTGGGGTCGTAGTACTCGGCGAACGAAAAATGGTGATGGGCATCCAACCAGCCATGATGGGCGCCGCCCAGGGATTTGAAGGGTCTGAGTTCAAGCATGATCGTCTCCTGAAAAGGTTCGTCATGGGGCGGAACACTTGAGCCGCAAAACGAGAACCGGTGGTTGATGGCAAACATCATCTATCAGTCAACGATCGATAAAAAGCGTAAAAACTGCCTTAATCTGATCAGTTTATTAGATATAAATCGAAGGCTAAACTCTACGTCCCAGCATTCACTTCATCGCTTAAACCAATGATGGATAAGCATTTGACTAGAACTCGCCGGCAAATGAAGACACCATAGCCTGCAACAGCCTCACACCCTGGAGTCAGCGTGCCGCGTCACAATCCCGATCTTCCTTCCGAGCTTTTGCCCCTGGCCGAGATGCCGTTGCTCAAACGCCTGGCTGCGCGTTTTTTTGGCCACGGCCTCAACCGCCTGCGCGCGCAGCACCGGGCGTCCTGGCTGCATGGCCAGGCCGACGGCTTTCGCAGCGGTCATAGCGCCGGCGTCGACTACGGCTACAAGGAAGGCAAGCTGGACGGAATAGAGGAAGGCCGTCAGGTGCTGCTGATCCGCGACAGCCGATCCACCGAGCATCCGGCGCCGCGCATTGATGAAAACCTGTTCGACGACTGGCGGCTGCCGCTGAGTGCCGAGATCAAGAAGCGCATGAAGGCCGATGTCGCTCGCTTGTTGCCGGAGTCGGCACAGCCGAGCGCCGCACAGTGGAAGATGATCTTCAGCGACACCCCTTCGACCTCGGTGATCGCCGGGGCGGGCGCCGGCAAGTCGACAACCCTGGCGCTGCGCATTTTACTGCTGACCCATTACCTGGGGTTTGAACTCGACTCGTTGACCGTGGTGACCTTCACCCGCGAATCGCGCAAGGACTTCATCAACAAGCTGATCGGGCTGTTTGCCGTGTGGGGCCGAGCGCTCTCTCAGAAAGACGCCCGCGATCTGGTGCGAACTTTCCACTCACGCATTTTGCCGATGGTCCGCAGCCTGCCGGGATTCGAGCGGCTGCAGGCCTTCGAAAACCTCAGCGGCCGTTCGCTGTTCGATGACGCAGAGGTCGACAGCAACCCGTTCGATCTGCGGATCAACGACACCCAGCGCCAACAACTCAATGCCTGTTTTCACCGGCTGTTTACTCAAAGTGAACGCTTTCGCGAACTGATCACGCCGCTGTCCCGTCACGCCTTGCAGCTCAAGGAGCTGGAACGCGATCACCCGGATGTGCAAAAGCGTATGGCGGTGACCGAACTGGCGGCCAAGCGCGATGAAGAACTCTGCGATGTCGTCGAAGATCTGTGGATCCGCGCAGGCGCCTGGCCGATCAAGGGCATTGAGCCGAGCCGCCAGACATTCGAGATCAACGGTTCGACCTTCCATTGTCACGGTTACATCCCGACGCTCGACGCCTGGGTGGTTCTAGGCTTCGACCCTCGTGAAAACCCGCAAGTCAGCCGTCCCAACGCCAAACTGACGGTTCGCGCCGAATGGGCAGTCAAGCGCACCTTGTTTCAAGCTTTCTGTCGTAAGCCTTTGATTTGGCTAGATAGCTACGAGTCTTCAAAACGTGTTTTGGCCACGCTGGCCGGGGATGCCAGCGCCGGGCCCGGGTTCGATTACAAGGTCAAGGGCGAACTGGGTTCCGCGCCGCTGCTCGACTGTTTTGTCGCAGCGGCCAGTTTTATTGAAAACCTTGGGCTGGATGTTCCGGCTGCCGTGGGCCAGATGAGTTTCGCCAAGGACGATCCGGACCGTTTGTTCTTTGAAGCACTCAGCCTGTACTGGCGAGCCCTGGAGGATCACCTACTGGATCAGTCGCCGCCGGTGATGACCTACAACCGGATGTTCGCCTTGTTCAGTGAACATTCGCCAGAAAACCTCAAGCTGCTGAGCGATGAGTTGCTGCGACCGATGTCGCACTTGATGATCGACGAATTTCAGGACGTTTCCCCGCAAATCGTMTCCTGGATTCGTGCAACCCTGATGGAAATCCGCAGCCGTGGTCCGGCCATGCACGTCGGGCGTGGGGCGCAACGCTCCTCGCTGCTGTGTGTCGGCGATGACTGGCAGTCGATCTATGGCTGGCGCGGCAGTTCGCCGAAGTACTTCATGGAGTTCAACAAGGAATTTCCGTCACCCGCTACCACGCGGGTAATGCTCAGCGAAAACTACCGCAGCCATCAGCACATCATCGACGCTGCCGAGCATATCGTGCGCGCCGCACCGGCGATTCCCGGCAAAAAAGCCAAGGCCAGTGGCGAGCCGGGGGAACTGCTGCCGGTCAACGTCCATGATCGGGATGATTCGGCCATGGCCAAGCGTCTGATGGAACACTATCGAAACGGCGATTCAATCTTGATGCTTTATCGAAAAAGTAGCGATAAGTCATTGATTGAAGAGCATATTTCACCTGTAGTTAATGCTGATTCTAGCTTGCCATTCGAGGCGCGACGGCTCAAGCAGTTGACCTATCACAGTGCCAAGGGGCTTCAGGCCGATGCGGTATTCCTGCTCGGTGATTGCCAGCACCTGACCAGTTCACCGTACAAGAATCAGGTTTATCGCATGGCTGGGTTGGGCAAGGACGGCGACGCGGAGCCTTATGACAGTGCACAGAAAGACGAAATTCTGCGGTTGGCTTACGTCGGCATCACCCGGGCGGTGAAGCATTGCTATTGGTATGTCGATGGCCAGGACAATCAAGCGGTCAATATGCCCAAGGCATCCGACAGGATCGCGCAGGGCAAGCCTTTCTTCGCCGATCAGCGCGTTGGCAAGCAGTCAGCCTGAACAGGAGGGCGCGGGCATCCGGAATGCCTTCGAACGAAAAAAGCCCACGCTGCGTGGGCTTTGATATCAAGGGGTGCGGCTCAAGAAGCACTTTTCAGGGCAAGCGGAGGAGCAAAGGCTTCAAGCTCATCCTCTACGGCTTCGATTATTCGCTCGACATCGGCGGCGTTCATCACGGTAGCGCAGGGAATTCCGGCAATGGCGATCATGGTCTCGCCACTGGCACGATCAAACAACCGGGCAATCATGCTGTCCGGGGCATCCATGCTCGCCTCGAATCCCATGGGATGAAAATACCAGCGCATCAGCTGGCAGGCGTTTGGAAACGTAACCTTGCTCAACGACACTCTATTCATGTGTTGCCCGCCTTGTTCATCGAGCGCGTCCGTTAGCCCGTGTTTAGGAGGGATGAGCCCTCACTGGCCCAACCGTTTGAATTTTAAAAATAGCACTCGTTGGTGAAAGAACCGTGAAATCTTTAAGGCCGTTTGGCGATTGAAGTGCTGTCATTGATCTGGATCATGTTTTGTAGGGCATCGGGCGGAGCGCCGCTGTATCTGGTGGTTGAATTGAGCATTGAAGCCTTGGCCGAAGTTCGGCAAGCTCGGTTTTTCTGTCGTTGAGTGCCCTATGCCTGCTCAGGATGATGGCCCGCTGCAAACCCAGGCCACCGGCGAAACCGTGCTGCGTTATCACTTGTGCTGGAAGCACCGGGACCTGGACGGCGTCATGGCGCTGTATCACCCGGACATTCAGTACAATGACTTTTTCCAGAACCGCACGCTTGGCTTGAGTGAACTGCGCGAGTACGTACGCAGCAGCATGCCGCGTGACGCGGATGAAGCGCTGGAGCATTCGGACCGGATTCGCCTGGACGGCAACACTGCGTTCATTCAGTACCGCGTGACATTACGCGGCGGTGAAGGGCTGGTGTCGTTTCGATCCAGCGAGGCGATCACCGTGCGCGACGGGCTGATCTGGCGCGTCAATGAATACGCCTCCCTGGTCCACGAACAGGCGTCCGGCAAGTCGGCCGCCAGCTCGCGCCCGGCGGTCAGTCGACTGGGGCTTTCGCCGCGGCAACTGAGTTTCATGGCTGAGGACCTGCAACAGTACTTCGAGCGTCAGCAACCCTATCTCGACCCGGAACTCGATCTGCAACGGGTGGCGAAGGAGTGTGGTTACAGCCGCAATCAGATTTCCTATCTGCTCAACCAGGTGCTCGGCCAGAGCTTTTACCGTTACGTGAACCAGGCACGCCTGCGGCATTTGCTGGCAGCGCTGGACACAGCAACGCCGCCGCTGCGCATCGACGAACTGGCGTTCGCCGCCGGCTTCAATTCGCTCTCGGCGTTCTACAGCTGCTTTCGCCAGCACACCGGCCTGTCGCCCAAAGCCTATGCCAAGCAAATTTCCTTGCGTGCACGCGCGCAAGACAGCCACTGAACCGAGGCACTAGGATCGACGCCATCGAAGTTTGAGTGGCGGAGTCTTGCATGCCGGCGTGGCGCACTATCAGTTTGTGGATGGACCAGCTTGAAGAACCGCTACTGGCGCGGCCGTCACTTGAGCGGGACCTGGATGTCGATGTCGCAATCATCGGCGCCGGTTACACCGGTCTCTGGACCGCTTACTACCTCAAGCGTCAGGCGCCAGACCTGAAGATTGCCATCATTGAAGCCAGGACCGCCGGTTTCGGCGCATCGGGCCGCAATGGCGGTTGGCTGATGGGCAATTTGCTGGGCGAGGACCGTTTACTCGTCGGCTTGCCGGCTGAACAGCGCCGCGCGTCTTTTGATTTGCTGCACCGTATTCCCGATGAAGTGCAAGGTGTCCTCGAACGTGAAGGCATCGACTGCGATTTTCGCAAGGGCGGGGTGCTTTACTGCGCGGCCCGTTATCCCGAACAGGAAAGCAACCTGCGTCGCTATCTGGATTCGCTCTACCGTCAGGGCCTGAACGAAGCCGATTACCGCTGGCTCAACCCCGAGCAACTCGCTCAGCAGATCCGTGTCGCCAAGCCCTACGGCGGAGTGTATGCGCCACATTGCGCAACGATCCAGCCGGCGAAGCTGGTGCGTGGCCTGGCGCGGACGGTGGAGCGCATGGGCGTCAACATCTACGAAAACAGCCCGGCCAGTCAGTGGCAGCCCGGCCGTTTGTGCACCGCTAAAGCTACTGTGCGCAGTCGCTGGATCGTGCCAGCCGTGGAGGGCTACGCCGCGACATTGGCGCCATTGGGGCGTTATCAGTTACCGGTGCAGAGCTTGCTGGTGGCGACCGAACCTTTATCTGTCGCGACCTGGGACGAGATTGGCCTGGACCGTGGTCAGGCGTTCAGCGAAAGCAGCCGCCAGGTGACTTACGGTCAGCGCACCGCCGACAACCGGCTGGTGTTCGGTGCCCGTGGCGGCTATCAGTTTGCCGGCAAGCTACGCCACGACTTTGACCTGACCCGCAATGAAGTCGAGTTGCGCCGCTACCTGTTTGGCGAGCTTTTCCCGCAGTTGAAGAACGTCAACATCACCCATTCCTGGGGCGGCAACCTCGGCATGTCCCGACGCTTCAAGCCGCACATGCTCTGTGATCAGCGCAACGGTATCGCCTTGTCTGGCGGTTATGGCGGCGAGGGAGTCGGCGCAAGCCATCTCGGTGGCAGGACCCTGGCAGACCTGATCCTTGGACGCGACACCGAGCGAGTCCGCCAGCCGTGGGTCATCACGCAGGGCGGCCTCGACGCGCTCAAAGCCTGGGAACCGGAGCCGCTGCGCTGGCTGGGCTACAACGCGATCATTCGTAGTTTCATCCATGAAGACCAGACCCTGGCCGACCCGACCAGCGCGCCGTGGCGCCGCAAACTGGCCTCTCGGGTCGCGGGTTTCATGGAAGGTTTCATGCAGTAAACGCCGCACCCGCGTCTTGATTTCTTGATCCTCTGATCACCCGAAAACCTGCCAATAAAAACGCCATACAGGAATCGAATCATGATCCGTACGCCTTTTGCTTCTCTCATGCTGGCTCCGCTGATGCTCGTTGCGTCACTCAGTCAGGCTGCCGAAACCGTCAAGATCTACAACTGGTCGGACTACATCGCCCCGGACACGATGAAAAACTTCCAGGCGCAAAGCGGCRTCGGTTTCAGCTATGACGTCTACGACAGCAATGAAACCCTCGACGGCAAGTTGATGACGGGCAAATCGGGCTATGACGTGGTGTTTCCGTCCAACCACTTCATGGCGCGGCAGATCGAGGGCAGGGCTCTGAAGAAGCTCGACAAGAGCCAGTTGCCAAACTGGAAAAACCTCAATCCGGTATTGCTCAAGGCCCTGCAAAACAACGATCCGGGTAACGAACATGGTTTTCCGTACCTGTGGGGCAGCACGGGTATTGGCTACAACATTGCCAAGGTCAAAGCGGTGCTTGGTGTCAACGCACCGGTGGATTCCTGGGACCTGATCTTCAAACCCGAGAACATGCAAAAGCTGCAGAAGTGCGGTGTGGCGATCCTCGATAACGGTCCGGAATTGCTGCCAGCCGCATTGAACTACCTGGGCCTGCCGCACCACAGCAAGAACCCGGCCGACTATAAGAAGGCCGAAGATCTGCTGATGAAGGTTCGGCCTTACGTCAGCTATTTCCATTCATCCAAATACACCAGCGACCTGGCCAACGGTGATATCTGCGTGGCGGTGGGCTTCTCCGGCGACATCCTGCAAGCCGAAAGCCGCGCCAAGGAAGCCAAAAATGGTGTGGACATCGGTTACTCGATTCCCAAGGAAGGCGCGGCCATCTGGTTCGACATGGTCGCCATGCCGGCCGACGCCCCGGATGAAAAGACCGGTTACGCCTTCATGAACTACCTGCTGCGCCCGGACGTCATGGCCGGCATCAGCAACTATGTGCACTACGCCAACGGCAACGAACAGGCCGACAGCCTGATCGATCCCGCCATCAAGAGCGACACCAAGGTGTATCCGAGCCCGGAAATGATGGGCAAGCTGTTTGCCCTTGAGGCCATGCCGCTGAGCATCGACCGGGTTCGTACACGGTTGTGGAACAAGATCCGGACCGGGAGTTGAGGGGTTACATCCGGTTGAGCTTTGCGCCAGCCTGAATGTCGTCAACGTTGTAAGTTCTGAGCCTCCTATGAATGGATGAAGGGGCAAGGAATGCCTGTTTCAACGAAGGCTGGGCGATTGCGCGAGGGGCGGGTGTCAGAGGTTGGGCGGATTTATTTGCTGACTACAGTCGTCTATCAGCGCCGTGCGGTTTTTGCGGATTGGCGCTTGGGGCGGTTGGTCGTGGAGCAACTTAAGCTTGTTCAGGAAGATGGCTGGGCAGACTTCTTGACCTGGGTCGTGATGCCAGATCATTTTCATTGTGTGCTTGAACTGCGAGAAAAGACGTTGGCGCAAGTGATGTGTCGTATCAAGTCGCGCAGTAGTTTGGCTGTGAATCAGGCATTGGGGCGTCAAGGGCGTTTCTGGCAGAAGGGGTATCACGATCGCGCTGTTCGCGCGGATGAAGACGTGAAAACCCTTGCACGATACGTTATTCAAAACCCGATTCGTGCCGGGTTGGTTCAACGGGTTCATGATTATCCGTTATGGGATGCGTGCTGGCTCTAATGCCGAGGCGCCTGGTTTACGACTGCTGCGCAGCCGAACGCGGCCTGCGGCCGCTGCTACAGGGTTGTGTGTGCAGCGTGGCTTTTGTAGCAGCTGGCGCAGCCGGCGTTCGAGTGCGAAGCGCTCGCCAATGCGGGCGACTCGGTGAGTCTGATGCACCGAAGCGTCTGGTTTTACGACTGCTGCGCAGCCGAACGCGGCCTGCGGCCGCTGCTACAGGGGTGTGCGCGCCGGGCTTTTGTAGCAGCTGGCGCAGCCGGCGTTCGAGTGCGAAGCGCTCGCCAATACGGGCGACTCGGTGAATCTGGCGCACCGCAGCGTCTGGTTTTACGACTGCTTCGCAGCCGAACGCGGCCTGCGGCCGCTGCTACAGGGTTGTGTGTGCAACGTGGCTTTTGTAGCAGCTGGCGCAGCCGGCGTTCGAGTGCGAAGCGCTCGCCAATGCGGGCGACTTGGTGAATCTGACGCACAGCAGCGTCTGGTTTTACGACTGCTGCGTAGCCGAACGCGGCCTGCGGCCGCTGCTACAGAGTTGTGAACACCGCAGCTTTTGTAGCAGCTGGCGTAGCCGGCGTTCGAGTGCGAAGCGCTCGCCAATGCGGACGACTCGGTGAGTCTGATGCACCGAAGCGTCTGGTTTTACGACTGCTTCGCAGCCGAACGCGGCCTGCGGCCGCTGCTACAGGGGTATGTGCGCACCGCAGCTTTTGTAGCAGCTGGCGCAGCCGGCGTTCGAGTGCGAAGCGCTCGCCAATGCGGGCGGCTTGGTGAATCTGATGCACCGAAGCGTCTGGTTTTACGACTGCTTCGCAGCCGAACGCGGCCTGCGGCCGCTGCTACAGGGTTGTGTGTGCAACGTGGCTTTTGTAGCAGCTGGCGAAGCCGGCGTTCGAGTCGGTCCGCGTTCGGGCGAAGCGCTCGCCAATGCGGGCGGCTTGGTGAGTCTGATGCACCGCAGCGTCCGGTTTTACGACTGCTGCGCAGCCGAACGCGGCCTGCGGCCGCTGCTACAGGGGTATGTGCGCACCGCAGCTTTTGTAGCAGCTGGCGTAGCCGGCGTTCGAGTCGGTCCGCGTTCGGGCGAAGCGCTCGCCAATACGGCGACTCGGTGAATCTGACGCACCGCAGGGCATGGTTTTACGACTGCTTCGTAAACCCGGCAGTTGATGCACTTGAATCCGAACATTTACTGCGCGCGTTGAGTGTAAGTGGGTGGAGAAAAGCCACATAAAACTGCGGCGTAGTAATCAAATACAACTGTACTGTTATTTAATATTTAAATAAAAGATTGTCCGACAATCCTGTTTTGAGATTGAACTACAAAGATTATTTCGACTCTCCGGTCATTGTTTTCGGGAGTTTTGTGGAACAGTTCAATTTGACGTCAAAAAAGTAGTAGACGTTTGATTTCGAAATGTGTCAGCTTTCTTACGCCTTCATTGGGCGAGTGATAGGACGATCTCGCCAGAGATTGTCGCTGTCTGACAAAAACTGTTCCATTGCTAAACAAGGAAGTGTGTTTATGTCGAAAGTAAAAGTGAACGCTATTGACTCACTGGCCGCCACAAGTAGCGCCTGGTCGCAGATCGATAGTTTCAGCCATCAATATGACCGTGGCGGCAATCTTACGGTCAATGGCAAACCCTCCTACTCGGTAGATCAAGCCGCGACGCAACTGCTGCGTGATGGTGCCTCCTGGCACGATCTCAACGGCAGCGGCAAGATCGAACTCACCTACACGTTTCTGACCGCACCGACGTCAAACTTCAGCGGTCTGGGCGTTACCGGCTTTAGCCAGTTCAGCTCCTTGCAGAAGGCTCAGGCCGTACTCGCCATGCAATCCTGGGGCGACGTGGCCAATGTCACCTTCACTGAAGCCGCCAAGGGTGGCGATGGTCACATGACCTTTGGCAACTACAGTGGCGGCCAGGAAGGTGCAGCAGCGTTCGCCTTCCTGCCGGGTACCGAGCCTGGCTATGACGGCCAATCGTGGTACCTGACCGGCAGTGGCTACAACGTCAACAAAACCCCGGGCGTGAACAACTACGGTCGTCAGACCCTGACTCACGAAATCGGGCACACCCTTGGTCTGTCTCACCCAGGCGACTACAACGCCGGCGAAGGCAACCCGACCTACAACGACGCGTCMTATGGCCAGGACACGCGCGGCTACAGCCTCATGAGTTACTGGAGTGAAAGCAACACCAACCAGAACTTCAGCAAGGGCGGTGTCGAGGCTTATTCGTCCGGTCCGTTGATGGACGATATTGCTGCGGTGCAGAAGCTCTACGGCGCCAACATGAGCACCCGTACCGGTGACACCACCTACGGCTTCAACTCCAACGCCGGCCGCGATTTCTACAGCGCGACCTCGTCGTCGGACAAAGTCGTGTTCTCGGTGTGGGACGCGGGCGGCAAGGATACCCTGGATTTCTCCGGCTTCACCCAAAACCAGAAGATCAACCTCAATGAGGCCTCGTTCTCCGATGTTGGCGGCATGGTAGGTAACGTTTCCATTGCCAAGGGTGTGACCATCGAGAACGCCATCGGCGGTTCGGGCAACGACTTGCTGATCGGTAACAGCGTGGCCAACGAGCTCAAGGGCGGTGCCGGTAACGACATCATCTACGGCGCGGGTGGCGCGGACAAACTCTGGGGTGGCAGCGGTTCCGACACCTTCGTGTTTGCTGCAAGCTCCGACTCCAAGCCGGGTGCGGCCGATCAGATCCTGGATTTCACCAGTGGTCTGGACAAAATCGACCTGAGTGCCATTACCAACGGCGCAGGCCTGCACTTCGTGAATTCGTTCACCGGTGCAGCGGGCGACGCGGTATTGAGCTCGATCTCCGGTGGCAGCAGCCTTGCCATCGACTTCTCCGGGCATGGCGTGGCTG
>NZ_JBFTLU010000028.1:0-23429 GCF_056396605.1 Pseudomonas sp. 05T35 | reverse complement strand
TTATCTAACTTGTCCTGATTTAGTAAAAGGCCCCGCCCTCAAAAGCGGGGCTTTTTTGTGCCTGTCTGTTTTTACCGGCCACACCCGATTTGGCGAGATTTTCATTCACTCACGGAAGACTTACTCTGGAAGCAGCCTCAACACCCTCATCAGGAAGCGGCAACGTGACTAACCCCAACCATGAAACCGAGACCCCGGCGCAAATGCGCCGAGCCACGCTCTACCTGACCCTGGCCCAGGTTCCGGAAGGCAAAGTGGTGAGTTACGGCCAGCTCGCCGAACTGGCAGGCTTGGGGCGAGCCGCGCGCTGGGTAGGACGCACATTGAGTCAGTTACCCGGTGACACCAAGCTGCCCTGGCATCGTGTATTGGCTGCCGGCGGTCGCCTCAGCTTGCCAGCGGGAAGCCCCTCCGGCGACGAACAGCGGGCACGCTTGCGCATGGAAGGTGTCAGTATCCTGAACAATCGTGTTGATATTCAGCGTCATGGCTGGCGTCCGGTAGAGCACAGCGGTTAGAGTGCGCGCTTTGTTTTCGCAATTTTGAGGCAGACTCCAGCCCATGCCCCGTAAAACCTGGCGCGCCGCGCTCGCTGCTTATGCCAGCCCCTCGACGCTCGTACTGCTGCTACTGGGTTTCGCCGCCGGCCTACCCTACATGCTGGTGTTCTCAACGCTATCCGTCTGGCTGCGTGAGGCCGGCGTGGCCCGTGAAACGATTGGTTATGCCAGCCTGATCGGGCTGGCGTATGCGTTTAAATGGGTATGGTCGCCACTTCTCGACCAGTGGCGCCTGCCATTGCTCGGCAAACTCGGTCGACGACGCTCCTGGCTGGTCCTGGCGCAAATACTGCTGGTCCTCGGYCTGATCGGCATGGGCTTCTGCGACCCGCAAAAACACCTGTCCTGGCTGATTGCGATTGCCGTTCTGGTCGCTTTCGCCTCGGCCACCCAGGACATTGCCGTCGATGCCTATCGCCTGGAAATTGTCGACGACACGCGCCAGGCTGCACTGGCTGCCAGCTATATGTCCGGCTATCGGGTCGCGGCCCTCCTGGCGACAGCCGGCGCACTGTTCATTGCCGAAGGCTTCGGTTCCACCGGGTTCAATTACAAACACTCGGCCTGGACCGGCACCTACGCGCTGTTCGGCCTGCTGATGATCCCGGCGCTAGTCACCAGCCTGCTCATGCGCGAGCCTCCCGTGCCGCTGCGTACCCAACTGTCCGCCGGCCGCTACAGCTTTGTGCACCAACTGGCATCGGTATTCGTACTCATCGTTTTGCTGGTGTCCGTGCCCGCGATGTTTACCCAGCTCTACAACACTGACTTTGCCAGCGTCATCACCGGCGCCATGAGCCCACTGGACCTGCTGCTGGAAGATCGGGCATTTCTACGAGCGCTGCTCTACATCATCCTGACCAGCCTGTGCCTCTCCACCATGGGCCGCCGCGGCCTGGCCCCGGTGCTGACGCCCGTCAACGACTTCGTTGTCCGCTACCGCTGGCAGGCCTTTCTGCTGCTGGGCCTGATCGCCACCTATCGAATGTCCGACACCGTGATGGGCGTAATGGCCAACGTGTTCTACATCGACCTGGGCTTCACCAAGGATCAGATCGCCGGCGTCAGCAAGATCTTCGGTCTGATCATGACCCTGATAGGCGCCGGCATGGGTGGCCTGCTGATCGTGCGTTTCGGCATCCTGCCGATTCTGTTCATCGGCGGATTCGCATCAGCCGCTACCAACCTGTTGTTTGTGATGCTCGCCGACATGGGTGCCAACCTGGAGATGCTGATCGTCACCATCTCCCTCGATAACTTCAGCTCGGGCATGGCCACCTCGGCCTTCGTCGCCTACCTGTCGAGCCTGACCAACCTGAAGTTTTCCGCGACCCAGTACGCCCTGCTCAGCTCGATCATGCTCCTGCTGCCGCGCCTGATCGGCGGCTACTCCGGAGTCATGGTGGAGAAATACGGCTATCACAACTTCTTCATCATCACGACCCTGCTTGGCGTACCGACCCTGCTGCTGATCGCCCTGCACTGGTTCCAGGAAAACCGCCGCGAAGGTCCGACACCAACGCCCGAGCCTGCCCAGACCACCACCGCCGTCGAAGAATCATAGCCCCTTGAGTGCGGAGTTTTCTCCGCACTCAAGCCACACCGCCGGCCGCAATCCTGTACGCCAGCAAATCTCGCCCGTACAATGCTTCGTCACTTCCAGTCTTCAGCAACCGACAACGGCCTACCATGCGCACCAGTCAATATTTGCTCGCCACACAGAAAGAAACGCCTTCCGATGCGGTCGTCGTCAGCCATCAGTTGATGCTGCGCGCCGGCATGATCCGCAAACTCGCCTCCGGCCTCTACACCTGGCTGCCGATGGGCTTGCGAGTGATGCGCAAGGTCGAAGCCGTCCAAATTCCGTGACGAAATCCGCCCACGCTTCGGCTTGATGCGCGGTCGCGAATTCATCATGAAGGACGCCTACTCCTTCCACGCTGACCAGGCATCGCTGCAAGTCACTTACGACCGCATGCACCAGGCGTACTGCAACGTGTTCACCCGTCTGGGCCTGAAATTCCGCCCTGTAGAAGCCGACAACGGCTCCATTGGCGGCGCCGGCTCCCACGAGTTCCACGTTCTGGCCGAATCCGGCGAAGACGACATCGTCTTCAGCAACGGTTCCGACTACGCAGCGAACATCGAGAAAGCCGAAGCCGTGCCACGGGAAACCTCGCGCGCCGCACCGACTGAAGAACTGCGACTGGTCGACACCCCGAACGCCAAGACCATTGCGCAACTGGTCGAAGGCTTCAACCTGCCAATCGAAAAAACCATCAAGACCCTGGTGGTTCACGCTGAAGAGAAAGGCAAGCTGATTGCCCTGATCATCCGTGGCGACCACGAACTGAACGAAATCAAGGCCGCCAACCAGCCTGGCGTCGCCAGCCCGCTGGTCATGGCCTCCGAAGCCGAACTGCGTGACGCCATTGGCGCCGGCGCCGGCTCCCTTGGCCCGCTGAACCTGCCACTGCCAATCATCATCGACCGTTCCGTCGAGCTGATGAGCGACTTCGGCATCGGTGCCAACATCGACGACAAACACTACTTCGGCGTGAACTGGGAGCGCGATCTGCCAGTACCGACCGTTGCCGACCTGCGTAACGTCGTGTCCGGCGACCCTAGCCCAGACGGCAAAGGCACTCTGGAAATCAAGCGCGGCATTGAAGTCGGGCACATCTTCCAGCTGGGCAACAAGTACAGCAAAGCAATGAAGTGCGAAGTGCTCGGCGAGAACGGCAAGCCGGTCACCCTGGAAATGGGTTGCTATGGCATCGGCGTGTCCCGCGTGGTGGCTGCGGCCATCGAGCAGAACAATGACGAGAAAGGCATCATCTGGAGCGACGCCCTTGCGCCCTTCCAGATCGCCCTGGTGCCTCTGCGCTACGAAACCGAGCAGGTTCGCGAAGCGACCGACAAGCTGTACGCGGAACTGACCGCTGCCGGCTTCGAAGTACTGCTGGACGATCGCGACAAGAAAACCAGCCCGGGCATCAAGTTTGCGGACATGGAGCTGATCGGCATTCCTCACCGGATCGTGGTCAGTGACCGCGGCCTTGCCGAAGGCAACCTGGAATACAAGAGCCGTACCGAGGCCGAGCCGCAAGCGCTGCCGGTCGCTGACGTGCTGTCGTTCCTTCAGGCTCGTATCCGCCGCTGACACCAGATAGAGAAGTCATGTTCAAGCGAAACACCTTAAACCTCGGTGGTGCCGCCCTGTGCGGCACCCTGTTGCTCAGCGGCTGCGCCAATCAGATGTCACAACGCAGCGAGCACGAGGAACGCATCGAGCGCAAACTGCTCGATCACAGCCTGCAGATCGATGTCGGCGAGCCTAAGGTGCTTGAGCTGCCGCAACGCCGGGTACGGATTCACGAGCAGAAGACCTTCGAAGTCACCGAGTACGATGTCACCCGGCGCTACGATCGCTACACGCCTTACCAACCCTGGCGCAAGGTCTACGAGATTCCGCTGGGCGCGGTCGCTTTGGTGGGCGGTGTCGGCGCGAACATCGCCAACGTGTTCGCCCTCGGCAACCTGCCGGACAGCATGACCAAGGACTGGATCAGCACAGGCATTGCCGGGCTCAACCCGTTCATGAACATACAGTCCCATGGACGCGCACAACAGAACCTGGCCGGTATCGATGAAGTCCAGCGTGATAAGCGTATGGAGTATTCGAGCCTGCCATGGAGCGAGCGCCCGGTAGAGGTCAAGGCCGGCACGCAGACCTTCGAGCTCACCACTGACCGCAACGGCGTGTTGCGCTTGAACCTGCTCGACAGCCCGTTCGCGGAGCAGGACCTCAATCGTATCGGCAAGCTGCAGATTACTGTTGAAGATGCTCAGGACGATGTGCACACCGACTCGTCCCTGACGATCAGCAGCACCTTGCGCAGCAAGTTGCTGGAAGCTCATACGCTGATTTACGACGACCTCGAAGACGACGAAGTGAGCCAGTGGGTGCACCGGGTCAAACGCCTGTCGGAGCTGGGTCTGGAAGAAGAAGCCAGCGAGCTGGAACAAAGCCTGATCGAACTGACCCGCAACGATCCCGAGTTGCAAAGCGAGTTTCTCAAGTCGCTGACCAAGGATGCGGGGCGTTTGGTGGCGGATCCGGGACCGAATTAATAGCGAAAAGCTTCGTCGGAACGCCGCCCGGAACAAGCCCGCTCCCACATTAGACCTGTTGTGAACACACACTATGTGGACACCTCAGACTCATGTGGGAGCGGGCTTGCTCGCGAAAGCGGCCTGACATTCATCGCCGCATCAAAAGCCTGACACTAGCGCTCAAACAGATCCAACTGCTCAAAGCCGCCACGCAGATCCTGCAAGCGCACGCCAATCCCCAACAAACGCACGGGTTTGCCACCCCGATTGAACGCCTGAGTCAGCAATAACTGATAGCTGCCAAGGTCACGCCCTGCCCCGGCCTGCTCCAGTGTCGTTTGGGTAAAATCATGGAACTTCACTTTGACGAACGGCTTGCCCGGCCGGTAGCTGCTATCGATCCGCGTCATACGCCCGTTCAGGGTTTCCAGCAGGTCCGGTAGTTTCTCCAGGCAACTGAGCAGATCCGGCAGATCCACATCGTAGGTATTTTCGACACTCACCGACTGCCGGCGACTGTCGTTCTGCACCTGCCGATCATCGATCCCACGCGCCAGACTCCACGCGCTACACCCGCCGAGACGGTGATATGCAGCTGATTGGAGACCCGGCGCCGAATATCCTGGGCAATTCGCGTGGCACTGCCAGCGAAATGCGTGCTTTCCGACACGTCGAGGTACGCCTCATCCAGCGACAGTGGCTCGATCAGGTCGGTGTAATCGCGAAAAATCGTCTGGATCTCTTTCGACGCTTCTCTATAGGCATCCATGCGCGGCTTGACGATGACAAGGTCCGGGCACAGCTTCAAGGCGTGCCGTGAGGACATGGCCGAGCGCACCCCGTAAGCCCGCGCTTCATAGTTGCACGTCGCGATCACCCCGCGATGATCCGCCGAGCCACCCACTGCCAGCGGCTTGCTCGCCAGAGTCGGGTCGTCACGCATCTCGATGGCGGCATAGAAGCAGTCACAATCGACGTGGATGATTTTGCGCTGCGTCATATAAGGCAGTGTTCAATGAAGGAAAAAGGACTACGGCGAACCGGATCGCCAGTATCTCACTGACAACTGTATATAGCACCAGTGCTTTGATTCTTCTCTACTAGTGGTATGAAACGCCTTCACTGGATTTATTTTCTCAATCGACCCTAACCCACCAATAGAGCTGAAAGCCTTATGCCACAAGCCCTCAAGCCTTGTCAGACCTCCTGTTTGATACGCTAAGCGATTGAACAGGAACAGATTTTTCTCAATTAGCAATTGACAGCCCAGCGATCCTCTGTAGAATGCCGACACACAGACGCGGGATGGAGCAGTCTGGTAGCTCGTCGGGCTCATAACCCGAAGGTCGTCGGTTCAAATCCGGCTCCCGCAACCAAACATCAAAAAAGGCTACTCGAAAGAGTGGCCTTTTTTGTGCGTGTGTGTTTTTCGTCACCCCTCCTTCCCTCTTGTCGCCAGAGCCAGGAAAAAACCCTTTGCGCTTCTTATACTTAACCTGAGCGCAGCAACCGCTTGAAGCTAATTAACGTTAATTTGACCCAGCGGACTATTAACGGTTGACACTCAAGCGATCGCCTGTAGAATGCCGCCACACAGACGCGGGATGGAGCAGTCTGGTAGCTCGTCGGGCTCATAACCCGAAGGTCGTCGGTTCAAATCCGGCTCCCGCAACCAAACATCAAAAAAGGCTGCTCGAAAGAGCGGCCTTTTTTGTATCTGTAGAAAAGTCCTTTCGCAACAATGATCTGGCAATGTTCTACGAACCTTTGGCACCCTTCAGGGTCCACCAGATCAGGCTATGCTGAGTCGCAGGCAAGCCTCTCTACGATTGAATGTGCGTAATCCCCAATGCTCGGTGATACGCGTTAATATTTGTGATTATTTTTTTCTACAGGGATTGGTAACTTGGCTGGATACCCCCATCCTGTCGCGCACAATCCAAGAGGTGATTGATGCGCGCCAACTCGTCTGATTTACAAGACACCGTCACAGCGACACAACCGATCACGGCCACCCGTTTGCACTGGCTGGATCTGGTCAGCAAGTACCGTCAGCCCATTGGCCTGGCGGTCACGCTGCTATTGTTCGCTATCGCGCTGATTGCCTGTCGCCATCTATTAAGCGAGCTGGATCTCTACGCCCTGCACGACTCGATTCTGGAAGTGCCGAAGCCGGCCCTGCTCGGCGCATTGGCTGCAACCATTGCCGGCTTCATCATCTTGCTCGGCTATGAATGGTCAGCCACGCGTTACGCTGGCGTGAACTTGCCGCCGCGCACCATGATTCTGGGTGGCTTCACCGCATTCGCCATCGGTAACGCCATTGGCCTGTCGCTGCTGTCCGGCGGTTCGGTGCGTTACCGCCTGTATGCACGTCACGGGCTCGGGGCGGCGGAAGTCGCCCACATGACGTTGTTTGCCAGTCTGTCATTGGGCTGTGCTTTGCCGCCGCTCGCGGCCCTGGCGACACTCAGCAACCTGCCTGCTGCCTCCATCGCGCTGCATGTGTCGCAGCCCATGCTGGGCGCCATTGCAATTGCCGTGTTGCTGCTCTGTTCGGTATTGGCCATCGGCCTCTACCGCCGCCGCCTGCCAGAACAACCGTATACCGACAACCTGCTGGTTCGCATCGGACGACGCACGCTACGCTTGCCGGGTCGTCGCCTGACCTTCCTGCAATTGGTGATTACCGCACTGGACGTGGCAGCCGCCGCGACCGTGCTGTATCTGCTGCTGCCGGAAGCGCCACCGTTCGGCGCCTTCCTGTTGGTCTATCTGCTGGCCCTGGCCGCTGGCGTGCTCAGCCACGTACCGGGCGGCGTCGGGGTATTCGAAGCGATTCTGCTGGCGGCCTTCGCCGACAAACTCGGCGCTGCGCCACTGGCCGCCGCCCTACTGCTGTATCGCCTGATCTATGTGGTTCTGCCGCTATTGGCGGCTTGCGTCCTGCTGCTGATCAATGAAGCACAGCGCCTGTTCAACACCCGTCAATCGCTGCGCGCCGCCTCGGGCATGGCCGCGCCGGTACTGGCGATCCTGGTGTTCCTGTCTGGCGTGGTGTTGCTGTTCTCCGGTGCGACACCGGAAATCGACACCCGTCTGGAACACATCGGATTCCTGATCCCCCATCGCCTGGTCGACGCCTCGCACTTCGGTGCCAGCCTGATCGGCGTGCTCTGCCTGTTGCTGGCTCAAGGTCTGCGCCGCCGTCTCTCGGCCGCCTGGATGCTGACCACCATCTTGCTGATGATCGGTGCCGTGCTCTCGCTGCTCAAAGGGTTCGACTGGGAAGAAGCCTGCCTGATGATCCTGACCGCCAGCCTGCTGGCGATCTTCCGTCGCTCTTTCTACCGCCCAAGCCGCTTGACCGAAGTGCCGTTCTCGCCGCTGTACCTGGTGGCCAGCCTGTGCGTGTTGGGCGCCTCGATCTGGCTCCTGCTGTTCGCCTATCAGGATGTGCCGTACAGCCATCAATTGTGGTGGCAGTTCACCCTGGATTCCGATGCCCCGCGCGGCCTGCGCTCGTTGCTCGGCGCGGCCGTTCTGCTGGTAGTGGTGTCTCTGACCTGGCTGCTGCGCACCGCGCGCCCGGTGATTCATCAGCCCGACGCCGCAGAACTGGATAAGGCGCTGAAGATCCTGATGGCCTCATCGCAACCGGACGGCGGCCTCGCCCTGACCGGTGACAAGGCGCTACTGTTTCACCCTAACGACGAAGCGTTCTTGATGTATGCGCGTCGTGGCCGCAGTCTGGTGGCCCTGTACGACCCGATCGGCCCGACCCAGCAACGCGCGGAAATGATCTGGCAGTTCCGTGACCTCTGCGACCTTCATCACGCCCGTCCGGTGTTYTATCAGGTACGCGCCGAAAACCTGCCGTACTACATGGACATCGGCCTGACCGCGATCAAGCTGGGCGAAGAAGCGCGGGTTGACCTGCATCGCTTTGATCTCGAGGCCAAGGGCAAAGAGATGAAAGACCTGCGTTACACCTGGAACCGTGGCACCCGCGATGGCCTGTCGCTGGAAATCTACGAACCGGGCCAAGCCCCCATGGAGGAGCTGAAGGTCATTTCCGATGCCTGGCTGACCGGCAAGAACGTTCGCGAAAAAGGCTTCTCTCTCGGCCGTTTCAGCGACGATTACCTCAAGCACTTCCGTATCGCGATCATTCACTTTGAAGGTCGCCCGGTGRCATTCGCCAACCTGCTCGAGACGTATAGCCACGACCTGGCTAGTCTCGACCTGATGCGTGCACACCCGGACGCGCCCAAGCTGACCATGGAGTTCATGATGGTCGGCCTGATTCAACATTATAAAAATCACGGATATGCACGTTTCAGTCTGGGCATGGTGCCGCTGTCGGGTCTGCAACCCCGTCGTGGCGCGCCACTGACCCAACGCCTCGGCTCGATGGTGTTTCGCCGTGGCGAGCAGCTCTATAACTTCCAGGGGCTGCGCCGCTTCAAGGACAAATTCCAGCCTGACTGGGAACCTCGTTACATGGCCGTGCCCGCCGGACTCGATCCGCTGGTGGCACTGGCCGATACCGCCGCCCTGATTGCGGGCGGCTTGACTGGATTGGTGAAACGCTGATGATTCAACGCTCCTGGCGGTATGTATTGGCCACTCTGGTGGTGCTGGCTGTGATCCTCGGTGGCGGTTACTGGTACTGGAATCGCCCGGCACCCGAGCCCACCCTCGAACTGCTGACGCCCGTTGATGGCCCGGCAATGACCCGTGTCATTCCCGGCACCACGCCGCGCGCCCAGGTGGTCGTCGCGGTGAACGAAGATCAGAAGCTCAGCGACAAGCAACTGATGACCCTGAGCCGTGGCGGTGCCGCGCAAATCGTTCAGGTGGTCCTGCCCACGGACTGCACGCAGCAAGGTAATGCCCTGCAGGCCGCCTTCCAGCAGCTCAAGGGCCCAGCGACCCTGGTCAGCGGTATCGGCCCTGGCGCCATCCTGGCCTGGCGCTGGCTGGCCGAGCAGAAGGACGACAAGTCCCAGGCCGTTTCAGTAGACCTGGCGCTGGAAAAACCCGGCTGTACACAACAGCTGCCAAAAAGCGCAGCCCACGGTCACTGGCTGGTCGCATGGAACGATAACCCGGACGACACCAGCGCCGGCTTCGTGCGCGATCAACCCAATGCCGAAACCAGCATCAGCGACTACGACATCAACCTGCCGCAAGTCCTCAACAACGAACTGCGCAAGCTCCTCGTCGGTGCTGACAAGGGCAACGGCGGCCTGAACATTCCAGTGGTCGAAGTGCCTGCCGGCCAAGCCAAGGACACCGTCACCCTGTTCCTTTCCGGTGACGGCGGCTGGCGTGACCTGGACCGTGACGTAGCCGGTGAAATGGCGAAGATCGGTTACCCGGTGGTCGGCATCGACACCTTGCGCTACTACTGGCAGCACAAGAGCCCTGAGCAAAGCGCCATTGACCTTACCGAACTGATGCAGCACTACCGTCAGAAGTGGGGCACCAAACGCTTCATCCTGACGGGCTACTCGTTCGGTGCCGACGTCTTGCCGGCGATCTACAACCGCATGCCGGAAAGCGAACAGCAACGGGTCGACGCAATCATCCTGCTGGCCTTTGCCCGTACTGGCAGCTTCGAAATCCAGGTCGAAGGCTGGCTCGGCAATGCCGGCAAAGAGGCCGACACCGGCCCGGAAATGGCCAAGCTGCCAGCCGACAAGGTGCTGTGCATCTACGGCGCAGAAGAAATCGCCGAGAGTGGCTGCACCGACAAGACCGCTGTGGGTGAAGCCTTGAAGCTGCCGGGCGGCCACCACTTCGACGAGAACTACCCGGCCCTGGCCAAACGTCTGGTCAATGCGATCGAGAAACGTCAGAACAAGGACAAGGTCGCAGAACAGTGACCTGAGCCGAGCTCAACAAAAAGCCCCCRCTGCCGCAAGGYAACGGGGGCTTTTTCATGCCACGCTCGGCTCGACCGGACGGCACAGTTCACCTGTGGGAGCGAGCCTGCTCGCGATAGCATCACCTCGGATTGCCTGACACATCKAGGCGCCTGCATCGCGAGCAAGCGGAACGCCGCCCGGCTGCTCTCACACTGGATATCCATTGCCTTGGGGTTATGCATTCACCCAAAGAAAAGCCCCCGTTACCAAACTGGCAACGGGGGCTTTTTGTGAGGCTTACATTTCTACCTGTGTACCCAGCTCAATCACCCGGTTCACCGGCAACTTGAAGAACCGCAAGTTGCCGTTGGCGTTTTTCAGCATGAAGGCGAACAACGCCTCACGCCAGCGAGCCATGCCGACGAGCTTGGAGGTGATGACCGTTTCCCGGCTGAGGAAGTACGTCGTGCGCATCGGGCTGAAGTCCAGTTCATCGAGATGGCACAGTTTCAGCGCTTGCGGCACATCCGGTTCGTCCGTAAAGCCGAAGTGCAGGATCACCCGGTAGAAGCCCTCACCGTAGGAGTCGACCTCAAACCGCCGCTGCGTCGGTACCCGCGGAATGTCCTCGTAAACCACTGTCAGCAACACCACCTGCTCATGCAGCACCTGGTTGTGCAGCAAGTTGTGCAACAACGCATGGGGCACCGCATCCGGCCGCGCGGTCAGGAACACCGCCGTACCCTGGACCCGGTGAGGTGGTTGCACGCGAATACTGCTGATGAAAATCGGCAATGGCAGACCGCCCTCATCCAGTCGATCCACCAGCAGCTCTTTACCGCGCTTCCAGGTGGTCATGAGGATAAACAGCACAATCCCCGCCAATACCGGGAAAGCACCGCCCTGCACGATTTTAGGCACGTTGGCAGCGAAGTACAGCCCGTCCACCAGCAGGAAGCCGACCAGGATCGGCACTGTCAGGACAGGTGACCATTTCCACAACAGCAGCATGACCGCCGCCACCAGAATACTGGTGATCAACATGGTCCCGGTGACCGCCACACCGTAAGCCGAGGCCAGAGCGTTGGACGACCCGAAACCCAGCACCAGCAAAATAACGCCGACCATCAGCGTCCAGTTCACCGCGCCGATGTAGATCTGGCCTTGCTCGGCACTCGAGGTGTGCTGAATGTACATGCGTGGGATGTAGCCGAGCTGAATCGCCTGACGGGTCAGGGAGAACGCACCGGAAATCACCGCCTGGGAAGCGATCACTGTTGCCAGTGTCGA
Organism: Pseudomonas sp. 05T35; assembly: GCF_056396605.1. Classification (NCBI taxonomy): domain Bacteria; kingdom Pseudomonadati; phylum Pseudomonadota; class Gammaproteobacteria; order Pseudomonadales; family Pseudomonadaceae; genus Pseudomonas; species Pseudomonas sp. 05T35. The sequence continues at coordinate 11,590 of NZ_JBFTLU010000028.1, read as the reverse complement.
CAGCACGACCAATGGAATCAATGCCCAGCCCGGTGCCAGCAGATAGAACGGGTTACGCGCGGCGTCCGGGTTCTCCAGCAGCAAGGCGCCCTGACCAAAGTAGTTGAGCACCAGCGCCGGCAGCACCAACGCGAACCAGGCACGGGCAATCGGTTTGCGACCGAAGTGACCCATATCAGCGTAGAGCGCTTCAGCACCGGTCAGCGCCAGCACCACAGCACCGAGAATCGCGATGCCTATGCCAGGGTGAACCTCGAAGAAACGTACGCCCCAGATCGGGTTCAGCGCTTGCAGCACTTCCGGATGCCGGGAGATACCCAGTACACCCAGTACACCCAGCACCAGGAACCACGACACCATCACCGGACCGAACAACTTGCCGATGCGATCAGTGCCGTGTTTCTGGATCAGGAACAACCCCACCAGCACGATCAGCGACAACGGCACGACCCAGCGTTCGAGGCCCTCGAATGCCAGCTCCAGACCTTCCACCGCCGACAATACGGAGATCGCCGGGGTGATCATGCTGTCGCCGTAGAACAACGCAGCGCCGATCAGACCGAGGATTACCAGCACCGATTGCAGCCGCGGATACGATGCCGAGGCTCGCCGCGCCAACGCGGTCAGGGCCATGATCCCGCCTTCGCCCTGGTTGTCGGCACGCAGAATGAACAACACGTACTTGATCGAGACGACCCAGATCAGCGACCAGAAAATCAGCGCCAGAATCCCGAATACTCCGTCATGGTTGGCTTGCACCCCATAGCCGCCGGTAAACACCTCTTTGAGGGTATAGAGCGGGCTGGTACCGATATCGCCATAAACCACCCCGACCGCCGCCACCAACATTCCCAAGGGCTTTGCTGCCCCGGAATGCGCTGAGCCTACTGCCTGACTACTTGCCTGACCCATCAACCACTCCTGCCACCAAGACCGGGGCTTCATGTAAAAAGCACGACACGAACACGCGCCTGAGCTTTGCCAATCTGCGCAGACTGCCGTGCAGCATGCGCTGTTTTACTTATTGATACAGGCGATTTATTGACTTAAAAAATACGCCTGGGTGTAACGGCGCGAAGCATAGCGCAGCACTCGTCGTATTTCCCTCCATAAAGCTGGTCAACTGCGCTGACCACCGCTAGAATTGCGCACTTTTTGATCAGAGGCGCGTCAAGCGCCCGTCTGTCGCCTTGCCGTTGTCGGCTGGAGGCGTCACAAAACACCGAGGTTAGACATGTCCACCACAACGCCGGCCAACCCTAAAGTTGGTTTCGTATCCCTGGGTTGCCCGAAAGCACTGGTCGACTCCGAGCGCATCCTTACCCAACTGCGCATGGAAGGCTATGACGTCGTGTCGACCTATCAGGACGCCGATGTCGTGGTGGTCAACACCTGCGGCTTCATCGACTCGGCCAAGGCCGAATCCCTTGAAGTGATCGGCGAAGCCATCAAGGAAAACGGCAAGGTCATCGTCACCGGCTGCATGGGTGTCGAAGAAGGCAACATCCGCAACGTACACCCGAGCGTGCTGGCCGTCACCGGTCCGCAGCAGTACGAGCAAGTGGTCAACGCCGTGCACGACGTCGTGCCACCGCGCCAGGATCACAACCTGCTGATCGACCTGGTGCCGCCGCAAGGCATCAAGCTGACGCCGCGTCACTACGCCTACCTGAAGATTTCCGAAGGCTGCAACCACAGCTGCAGCTTCTGCATCATCCCGTCGATGCGCGGCAAACTGGTCAGCCGCCCGGTGGGCGATGTGCTCGATGAAGCCCAGCGCCTGGTCAAATCCGGTGTCAAAGAGCTGCTGGTGATTTCCCAGGACACCAGCGCCTACGGCGTTGACGTCAAGTACCGCACCGGTTTCTGGAATGGCGCGCCGGTGAAAACCCGCATGACCGAACTCTGCGAAGCGCTCAGCACCCTCGGTGTCTGGGTTCGCCTGCACTACGTTTACCCGTACCCGCACGTCGATGAGCTGATCCCGCTGATGGCCGCCGGGAAAATCCTGCCGTACCTGGACATCCCCTTCCAGCACGCCAGCCCGAAAGTGCTCAAGGCGATGAAACGCCCGGCGTTCGAAGACAAGACCCTGGCGCGCATCAAGAACTGGCGCGAGATCTGTCCGGACCTGATCATCCGTTCGACCTTCATCGTCGGCTTCCCCGGCGAAACCGAAGAAGACTTCCAGTACCTGCTGAACTGGCTGACCGAAGCCCAGCTCGACCGCGTCGGCTGCTTCCAGTACTCGCCGGTTGAAGGCGCACCGGCCAACGATCTGGATCTGGAGATCGTTCCGGACGAGGTCAAGCAAGACCGCTGGGATCGCTTCATGGCGCACCAGCAGGCCATCAGCTCGGCGCGCCTGCAAATGCGCATCGGCCGTGAAATCGAAGTGCTGGTCGATGAAGTCGACGAGCAAGGCGCCGTCGGCCGTTGCTTCTTCGACGCCCCGGAAATCGACGGCAACGTATTCATCGACAACGGCAGCAACCTCAAGCCGGGCGACAAGGTCTGGTGCAAAGTGACCGACGCCGACGAATACGACTTGTGGGCTGAACAGATCTAAACGCAAAAAATATGAAAAGCCCCGCTCTCTTCACGAGATGCGGGGCTTTTTTACGTCTATCGTATTGTTCAGCAAGAGGATTCAACCTCACTCACGGCACAAGAGGCAGGCGGGCATGCGCCATCATTCGGTCATCCACACACCAAAACACAGCGACTATGAAGAACTGACCCGGGTCTGGGAGGCGTCGGTCCGCGCCACGCATGACTTTTTACCGGACAGTTACATCGAGCTGCTGAAAAACCTGGTGCTTACCCGCTATCTGGATGCCGTCATGCTGATCTGCACCCGCGACCGACACCAGCACATCACCGGGTTCGCCGGCGTTGCGGCAGGCAAGATCGAAATGCTCTTCATCGCCCCCGAACACCGTGGCGAGGGTCTGGGCAAACAGCTGCTGCACTACGCCATGGAACACCTGAACGCCGATGAACTGGACGTCAACGAACAAAACCCGCAAGCCTTGGGGTTTTATTTCAAACAGGGTTTCGAAGTCATCGGACGCTCGGAGGTCGATGGTATGGGCCAGCCTTATCCTCTGTTGCACATGCGTTTGAAGCAGGCCAATCAACAGGCCCGGCGCGGCTAAAAGCCACACAAGGCAAATGGACCCGCGATTAACCGGCGCGAGGCAGGTACAATGCCTCCCCCCTTTTGTTACGGCTCCCTGTCATGACTGACCCGATTCGTCTCTCCAAACGCCTCATCGAGCTCGTCGGCTGCTCCCGTCGGGAGGCTGAGCTGTTCATTGAGGGCGGCTGGGTCACCGTGGACGGCGAAGTCATCGATGAGCCGCAGTTCAAGGTCGACACCCAGAAAGTCGAACTCGACCCCGAAGCCAAGGCCACCGCACCGGAACCCGTGACCATCCTGCTGCACGCGCCAGCGGGCATGGACGCCGAGACCGCCCTGCAACTGATCGGCCCCGAGACCCTGAGCGAAGAACACCGCTTCAGCAAACGTCCGCTCAAGGGCCACTTCCAGCGCCTGACCGCCAGCGCCGACCTGCAGGCCAACGCCAGCGGGCTGTTGGTGTTCACCCAGGACTGGAAGATCCTGCGCAAACTCACCGCCGATGCCAGCAAGATCGAGCAAGAGTATGTGGTCGAGGTCGAAGGTGACATGGTCGCTCACGGGCTCAACCGCCTGACCCACGGCCTGTCGTACAAAGGCAAGGAACTGCCGGCGGTCAAAGCCAGCTGGCAGAACGAAAATCGCCTGCGCTTCGCGATGAAAAACCCGCAACCGGGGATCATCGCCCTGCTCTGCCAGGCTGTCGGCCTCAAGGTCGTCGCCATCCGCCGCATCCGTATCGGCGGTGTTTCCATCGGCAAAGTGCCGGTGGGCCAATGGCGCTATCTGTCTGCCAAAGAGAAGTTCTAAGGCGGCCACACATTTCGGCGTCACCGTTAACGGCAACGCCCACAGCTGAATGATCAGGACTGCACACATGATTCATAACGACGTACTGCGCAGCGTGCGCTACATGCTCGACATCAGTGACAAAAAAGTCATCGAGATCATCAAGCTCGGCGGCATGGATGTCACCCTGCCCGACCTCGTGACGTACCTCGACAAGAAAGAAGAAGACGAAGAAGGCTTCGTACGTTGCCCGGACGAGGTCATGGCGCATTTCCTCGATGGCCTGGTGTTCTTCAAGCGTGGCAAGGACGAAAGCCGTCCACCGCAGCCGATCGAGCTGCCAGTCACCAACAACATCATCCTGAAGAAGCTGCGCGTAGCCTTCGAACTGAAAGAAGACGACATGCACGCCATCCTCAAGGCCGCCGAATTCCCGGTCTCCAAGCCTGAGCTGAGCGCACTGTTTCGCAAGTTCGGCCACACCAACTACCGCCCATGCGGCGACCAGTTGCTGCGCAATTTCCTCAAGGGCCTGACCCTGCGCGTTCGCGGCTGACCATGAGCTACAGCGTTTCCCCGATCGGCTTCGTGCGCTCCTGCTTCAAGGAGAAGTTCGCCATTCCGCGTCAGCCGCAACTGGCGCCGGCCGCTCGCGGCATTCTGGAATTGGTGGCACCGTTCGATCAGGGTGATGCGGTGCAAGGCCTGGAGCAGGTCAGCCATGTCTGGCTACTGTTCCTGTTCCATCAGGCGCTGGAAGACAAGCCGCGACTCAAAGTCCGCCCACCGCGCCTGGGCGGTAACAAGTCCATGGGCGTGTTTGCCACGCGCGCGACCCATCGACCCAATGGCATCGGTCAGTCGGTGGTCAAGCTGGACAAGGTTGAAGCCAATCGCCTGTGGATCTCCGGCATTGACCTGCTGGACGGTACGCCGATTCTCGACATCAAACCCTACGTGCCTTACGCCGATATCATCCCGGGCGCGTCCAACAAGATCGCCAGCGCTGCGCCGCAGTTGATTCCGGTGCAGTGGGCAGATTCAGCCTTGCAACAGGCGCATACGCACGCTCAGCGCCTTGAAGAGCCGTTGGTCGAGCTGATCGAGCAATGCCTGGCGCAAGACCCGCGCCCGGCCTACCAGACACCCGCCCCCGAACGCGAATACGGCGCACAGTTCTGGGACCTGGACGTACGCTGGCATTACCCGCAAGCCGGGCTGATCCGCGTCCTCGAAGTCATCCCAGCGAAAACCTGAACCCCGGAAACGCAAAAGCCCGCGCTGCCTTCTCAGGCAACGCGGGCTTTTGGGTACACAAATCCAATGTGGGAGCGAGCCTGCTCGCGATAGCGGTTTGACATTCTGCATCTGTGTTGGCTGTCAGTCCGTCATCGCGAGCAGGCTCGCTCCCACATTTTCAGTGCTGCTTACTTCTCGACGAACGCACGCTCGATCAGGTAGTCACCCGGCTCACGCATACGCGGCGAAACTTTCAGGCCGAAGCTGTTCAGTACTTCGCTGGTTTCGTCGAGCATGCTCGGGCTGCCGCAGAGCATGGCGCGGTCGTCTTCAGGATTGATCGGCGGCAGGCCGATGTCGCTGAACAGCTTGCCGCTGCGCATCAGGTCGGTCAGACGACCTTCGTTTTCGAATGGCTCGCGGGTCACGGTCGGGTAGTAGATCAACTTGTCACGCAGGGCCTCGCCGAAGAACTCGTTCTGCGGCAGGTGCTCGGTGATGAACTCGCGGTAAGCGACTTCGTTGACGTAACGTACGCCGTGGCACAGGATCACTTTTTCGAAACGCTCGTAGGTTTCCGGATCCTGGATGACGCTCATGAATGGCGCCAGACCGGTGCCGGTGCTGAGCAGGTACAGATGTTTACCAGGCTTCAAATCGTCCAGCACCAGGGTGCCGGTCGGTTTTTTGCTGATGATGATCTCGTCGCCTTCCTTCAGATGTTGCAACTGGGAAGTCAGCGGACCATCGGGAACCTTGATGCTGAAGAACTCGAGATGCTCTTCCCAGTTCGGGCTGGCAATCGAGTAAGCGCGCATAAGCGGGCGGCCGTTGGGTTGTTGCAGGCCGATCATCACGAACTGGCCGTTCTCGAAGCGCAGGCCCGGATCGCGKGTGCACTTGAAGCTGAACAGAGTGTCGTTCCAGTGGTGAACACTGAGGACACGCTCGTGGTTCATGTTGCTCATGTACGGGGGACTCCTGGAGATTTTGTCTGCGCAWGCTCTGCGCCAAGAGAGCAGTGCGCAATTGCATCGCATTCTAATGGCAGCGACAATATCTGTTAACTGGATTATTAAGATAAGGGTTATCGGTTATATAGATATGCGATTTACTCTCCGTCAACTTCAAGTCTTCGTCGCCGTCGCTCAGCAAGAGAGTGTGTCTCGTGCTGCGGGTCTGCTCAACCTTTCACAGTCAGCGGCCAGCACCTCGATCACCGAACTCGAGCGCCAATCCAGCTGCCAATTGTTCGACCGCGCCGGCAAGCGGCTGAGCCTCAACGCCATGGGCAAACAACTGTTACCGCAGGCAGTGGCCTTGCTCGACCAGGCCAAGGAAATCGAAGACCTGCTCAACGGCAAGTCCGGTTTCGGCTCGCTGGCGGTCGGCGCCACCCTCACCATCGGCAACTACCTGGCGACGTTGCTGATTGGCAGCTTCATGCAGCGTCATCCGGAAAGCCAAGTGAAGCTGCATGTGCAGAATACTGCCAACATCGTGCAACAAGTCGCTCACTATGAAATTGATCTGGGTCTAATCGAAGGCGACTGCAGCCACCCGGACATCGAGGTACAAAGCTGGGTCGAGGATGAGCTGGTGGTGTTTTGCGCCCCGCAACATCCGCTGGCAACCCGTGGCCAGGCCAGCATGGAGGAGCTGACGCACGAGGCGTGGATCCTTCGCGAGCAGGGCTCCGGCACGCGCCTGACCTTTGACCAGGCCATGCGTCATCACCAAAGTGCCTTGAATATCCGGCTTGAACTGGAACACACCGAAGCGATCAAGCGCGCAGTGGAATCCGGCTTGGGGATTGGCTGTATTTCGCGACTGGCGCTACGCGATGCGTTCCGCCGTGGCAGTCTGGTGGCGGTTGAAACACCGGACCTGGATCTCGCGCGGCAGTTTTATTTCATCTGGCACAAACAGAAATATCAGACGTCGGCCATGCGCGAGTTTCTTGAACTGTGCCGCGCTTTCACCGCCGGGGTTCAGCGCAGCGACGAGATCGTTTTACCGACGATTGCTTAAAGCAGAATCACTGCCCACACCATGACGATCATGCTCAGGGCCACCAACTGAGCAGCGCTGCCCATGTCCTTGGCATTTTTCGACAACGGGTGCCGATCGAGGGAAATCCGGTCAATGGCTGCTTCCACGGCCGAATTGAGCAACTCGACAATCAGCGCCAGCATGCACACAGCGATCAGCAAGGCACGCTCGACGTGGCTGACGTTCAGCACAAACGCCAACGGAATCAGGATGACATTGAGCAGCACCAGTTGACGAAAAGCGGCTTCGCCGGTGAAGGCTGCACGCAGGCCGTCGAGGGAATAACCACCTGCATTGAGAATGCGCTTGAGACCGGTTTGACCTTTGAAAGGCGACATAAAGTAGGCAACTGAACCAGAAGAAGTAGAAAAGCCAGATCAACAAAGGTTGAAAAAGCGTGAATGAAAGCGCCGTTAGTGGCTCGAAGTCGACTCGAGTTGTTGCAACAACAACGCCGCCTGAGTCCGGGTACGCACACCCAGCTTGCGGAAGATCGCCGTCACGTGCGCCTTGATCGTCGCCTCCGACACACTCAACTCGTAGGCAATCTGCTTGTTCAGCAGACCTTCGCAGACCATGGTCAATACACGGAACTGCTGTGGCGTCAGACTGGCCAAGCCTTCGCTGGCGGCCTTGGCCTCATCCGAAACGCTGACCGCTTCAAATGCCTGCGGCGGCCAGAAGACATCGCCATCCAGCACAGAGCGCACCGCTTGCTGAATCACTTCCAGTGAACTGGATTTTGGAATGAAACCGCTGGCCCCGAACTCACGGGAACGCACCATGATCGAAGCTTCTTCCTGAGCCGAAACCATCACCACCGGGATCTGCGGGTATTGACCGCGCAACAGCACCAGCCCGGAGAATCCGTACGCACCTGGCATGTTCAGGTCCAGCAGCACCAGATCCCAGTCAGCCTTTTCGGTCAGGCGGGCTTCCAGCTCGGCAATGCTTGCCACTTCCACCAGACGAACCTCGGGACCAAGGCCCAGGGTCACGGCCTGGCGCAGCGCGCTACGAAAGAGAGGGTGGTCATCGGCAATCAGGATTTCGTATGTGGCCATTTTTCAGATGATCCTGTTTTTATGGCAGACCTGATGCATTCAGGCCTCGCCAAGGCAACTCGAGGTACCGCCAGACAGCGGTACCAACAGGGCACGTTCAACGCCAAGAACCCATAAAACCGGCGTTTCAATCTTCGGCCGCACCCTAATCGGCGCCAAGGATGCCCAGCGAAGCCTGGGTGGTCAAGCCGCAAACCCGTGGTTACCTGTCAGTATGGGCGACTCTCAGGACATGATCGGCGCTGTGTGTTCAACGAAAGGCAGCAATTCTGTATGGGCCGGGGTCGAGACATTCATTTCCAGCTGATGCTTGGCATCGAGGTAATGCTGGCTGAACACATCGAAATAGGCATCCAGTGCCGAGGCAGCGTCTACATCCCCCGCCAGATCCAGGCACAACGCGGCCACTTCCGCGGTGCACAGGTGTTCGCTTCGGGTAGACCTTCGCAGGCGGTATCGCGAGAGCTTTTCGGGGAGCAGGCTCAGAATCGGAAACCGGTCGAAATACGGGCTTTTCCGAAAGATCTTTCTCGCCTCGGTCCAGGTTGCATCCAGCAGGATGAACAGCGGGCGCTTCTCGCTGGTAGCGTCGACCGTATGAGTCACACGTTCCGGGGCAACGTATTCGCCGGGGAAAACCAGATAAGGCTGCCATTGCGGGTCGGACAAAAGCTTGATCAGCTGTGGGTCGACGTCGGTACGCGACCAGATGAAGGCAAAGTTATCCCTGACCACGTCAGCGATCAGCCAGCCGGTGTTGCTCGGTTTGAACACTTCCTTCCTGGTCATGATCAGGCAAACACCGGCCCGTGATTCGACCTGGGGGCGCCAGTTACACAGGCAATGGCTCTCGATCACCCGGCACGTATGGCAACGGGGCGCCCGTGAACCGCGGGCCAGAAAAGGCTTGGTACTCTCCTCTTCTCGCTCATCGCGCAGACGGGCTACGGCGTTCGTGGCAAAACGTGGGGCTGCATTGCTCATCGCAGGCAGCACCGGCAGGGAAGGGATATCGACACAAATAACACTCGGCAAGGCAGGAAGTCGCAGCAGTTTACCAGAGCAACTCGCCCAAGCCTGTACCGCCTACCCCCCGCTCGCCTATAATCCGCCGCCACTGAACGCACCGCCATGTGGCTGGTCGAAGCACCAGTCACTGAACCAGGAGAGTTTCATGCTGCGCCTTATCGTCCCCACCGCTGCCCTTCTGCTGGCCCTGCCCTTCAGCGCTCAAGCAGCCTCCCTGAATGACTTGAATCTGGGCAAGATGCTGGAAAAGGTTGCTGCGGAAAGTAACGTCGGCCTGCCTCGAGAAATCAATGAAAACCTTCTCGACCAAGGTTATACGGTTGATGGCAAACAGCTGATCGACCACATCAGCGTGCAATCCGCTTATGCCGACGAAATGCGTGCCAACCCGAAAGTGGTTTATCTGCAACTGGGCGCCAGCGTTTGCCGCAATGCAAACTACCGCAAGCTGATGGCCAAGGGCGCGATCATGCGTTACGACTTTTCGGAAAACAAAACCAATCGCCCTGTAGGCTCGGCCAGCTACCAGGAATCGGATTGCCCTGCGCAAACGGCACAAAAGAAAAAGTAATCACTTAATCAGTGTGAACCTGCGCGTCGCTGCTCATCATCGGCGCGCAGCTCTGCCACCAGCGCCTGCAAATAAGGCGAGCGCCACTCTTGGCCCTCCAGGCGCCGCCGACATTCCTCTTCAAGGCTCACGTGATTGCGCGCGGCCGCTGACTGCAGCAATCGATACAGTTGCGCATCGACCTCCAGAATCACCAGGCTCATAGCCTGCCTCCTTGCACTTGATCGCCAATCATTGCGCGATGATCCCCTACAGCTCCTGAAGCCTTGCGCCTTGCCCTGGACGCAATGCTGTCGTGTTGTGTCTGTAACTGAGTAAATCAGAGCCTTGGCCGTCCGACACAGGTTCTGACGAGCGGTGACAGTCGGTTGTGAACTCGCAATAAGTAATTGCCAGCGAAGACTTTCGAGGACCATGATCAAGTCAGCGCAACTCACTACAAGCGTCTAGATTCAATGTATTGGTGTTTAATGTCCGGGGCAGAGAAGGGGCTGCCCATTCAGAGTCCTGTCGTGCGAACGTTTTTTTCATCCAAGGGATAAGCAGAACCCGTCTGGATGGCTCGACCACCACTTCAATGCTTCATGGTCAGGTCGAGTCGGGTGTAGTGCCCAGCCCTCTTGCGGGCTGAGAGCGACACAAGCGGTGTCGCGGCTCAGGCGAATTTCTCGTTCGAGCCGAAGGTTCTGTGTAGAAGGAGAAGTTGAATGCCTTACCAACCGAATGAGCTTCTGGTGCGTCATTTTCAGAGCATCGGCATCGATCTCACCAGCAAGATCGAAGAGCAACTCAACCTGGTTTCACCCAATAGCCCGAATATTCCGATTTATCGCGACATGATGTTGACGGTCTTGCGCATGGCGCAAGAAGATCACAATCGCTGGAACGCCAAGATCACCCAGCAAACCCTGCGCGAACTTGAGCATGCCTTCCGTGTGCTGGAGCAGTTCAAGGGGCGGCGCAAAGTGACCGTTTTCGGCTCGGCACGTACGCCGGTTGAACATCCGCTGTACGCCCTGGCCCGGGAACTGGGTGCAAAACTCGCCCAATCGAACCTGATGGTCATCACCGGTGCCGGCGGCGGCATCATGGCCGCTGCCCATGAAGGCGCAGGTCGGGATAACAGCCTTGGATTCAATATCACCCTGCCCTTTGAGCAGCAAGCGAATCCAACCGTAGGCGGCACTGCCAACCTGTTGCCGTTTCACTTTTTCTTTACCCGCAAACTGTTTTTCGTCAAAGAGGCCGACGCACTGGTGCTCTGCCCGGGCGGCTTCGGCACCCTGGACGAAGCCCTGGAAGTACTGACCCTGATCCAGACCGGCAAAAGCCCGCTGGTTCCCGTGGTGTTGCTGGATGCTCCTGGTGGCACGTTCTGGGAAAGTGCGCTGGACTTCATCCGCAATCAACTGGAGGCCAACCGTTACATCCTGTCGAACGACCTGAAGCTGATTCGTCTGGTGTATACCGTCGATGACGCTGTGGCGGAAATCAATCAGTTCTACAGCAACTTCCACTCCAGCCGCTGGCTGAAACATCAGTTCGTGATCCGCATGCATCACAAACTCAACGACCAGGCGCTCGAACATATACAGGAGGCTTTTGCCGACCTGTGCCTGAGCGATCACTTTCATCAACATACTTACTATACAGGAGGCTTTTGCCGACCTGTGCCTGAGCGATCACTTTCATCAACATACTTAC
>NZ_JBFTLU010000027.1:0-30511 GCF_056396605.1 Pseudomonas sp. 05T35 | reverse complement strand
CCTCTCTAACGTCAAAAGTAACCAATTGATACGTTTGTACCAGACAGGCAATAAAAAGCCGCCTGTTATAGGCGGCTTTTTAATTGAAACATTTACGCTTGTGGCCGCATGTGCGGGAACAGGATCACATCGCGGATCGACGGTGAGTTGGTCAGCAGCATCACCAGTCGGTCAATACCGATACCTTCACCGGCGGTCGGCGGCATGCCGTACTCCAGCGCGCGTACGAAGTCAGCATCGTAGTGCATGGCTTCGTCGTCACCGGCGTCCTTGTCGGCCACCTGAGCCATGAAGCGCTCGGCCTGGTCTTCCGCGTCGTTCAACTCGGAGTAGGCGTTGGCGATTTCGCGGCCACCGATGAACAGCTCGAAACGGTCGGTGACGTTCGGGTTCTCGTCGTTGCGGCGGGCCAGCGGCGATACTTCGAACGGGTACTGGGTGATGAAGTGCGGCTGCTCCAGCTTGTGCTCGACCAGCTCTTCGAAAATCATTACCTGCAGCTTGCCCAGACCTTCGAAGCCCAGCACTTTGGCGCCGGCCTTCTTGGCGATGGCGCGGGCCTTGTCGATGTCAGTCAGGTCGTCAGCGGTCAGCTCGGGGTTGTACTTGAGGATCGAGTCGAACACCGAGAGACGCACGAACGGCTCGCCGAAGTGGAACACCTTCTCGCCGTACGGCACGTCGGTGCTGCCCAGAACCAGTTGCGCCAGCTCGCGGAACAGTTCTTCGGTCAGGTCCATGTTGTCTTCGTAGTCGGCGTGGGCCTGGTAGAACTCCAACATGGTGAATTCTGGGTTGTGACGAGTCGAAACACCTTCGTTACGGAAGTTGCGGTTGATCTCGAACACTTTCTCGAAACCACCTACCACCAGACGCTTGAGGTACAGCTCCGGCGCGATACGCAAGAACATCTGCATATCCAGCGCGTTGTGGTGAGTCTCGAACGGCTTGGCCGCCGCACCGCCCGGGATGGTTTGCAGCATCGGCGTTTCGACTTCCAGGAAGTCACGCTTCATCAGGAAGCTGCGGATGTGCGCAATCACTTGCGAACGCACGCGGAAGGTCTGGCGCACGTCTTCGTTGACGATCAGGTCAACGTAACGCTGGCGATAGCGCTGCTCGGTGTCGGACAGGCCATGGTGCTTGTCCGGCAACGGGCGCAGGGATTTGGTCAGCAGACGTACGTTGGTCATTTCAACGTACAGGTCGCCCTTGCCGGAACGGGCCAGGGTGCCTTCGGCGGCGATGATGTCGCCCAGGTCCCAGGTTTTCACGGCGGCCAGGGTTTCTTCGGACAGGGTTTTACGGTTGACGTAAACCTGAATGCGCCCGGACATGTCCTGGATCACCATGAACGAGCCACGGTTGAGCATGAGACGACCGGCGACCTTGACCGGGATCGCAGCCTCTGCCAGCTCTTCCTTAGTCTTGGAAGCGTACTGTTTCTGCAAGTCTTCGCAGTAGGCGTCGCGGCGGAAGTCATTCGGGAAGGCCTGGCCCTTGGCGCGCTCGGCAGCAAGCTTTTCCTTGCGCAGGGCGATCAGGGAGTTTTCTTCCTGTTGCAGGGCTTGCGAATCGAGTTCTAGGTCGCTCATGTCTTTAAATTTTCCATCACAGGTTCGTTGCCCCCACCGATGGCAGGGGACTTAAGGTCTTGACTGGCGGTTTACAAGCCTTGCTTCAGGCTCGCCACCAGGTATTCGTCGATGTCGCCGTCGAGCACCTTGTCGCAGTCGCTGCGTTCGACGTTAGTACGCAAATCCTTGATTCGCGACTGGTCGAGCACATACGAGCGAATCTGGTGACCCCAGCCGATGTCCGACTTGGTGTCTTCCAGGGCTTGGGAGGCAGCATTGCGTTTCTGCACTTCCTGCTCGTACAAGCGCGCCCGCAACATTTTCATCGCGGTGTCTTTGTTGGCGTGCTGGGAACGTTCGTTCTGGCAGCTGACCACGGTGTTGGTCGGTACGTGGGTGATACGTACGGCCGAGTCGGTGGTGTTTACGTGCTGACCACCGGCGCCCGAGGAGCGGTAGGTATCGATGCGCAGGTCCGACGGGTTGATGTCGATTTCGATGTTGTCATCGATTTCCGGCGACACGAACACCGCCGAGAACGAGGTGTGGCGACGGTTACCGGAGTCGTACGGGCTCTTGCGCACCAGACGGTGCACACCGATCTCGGTCCGCAGCCAGCCAAAGGCGTATTCACCCTTGATGTGCACGGTTGCGCCCTTGATCCCGGCGACTTCACCGGCGGAGAGTTCCATGATGGTCGCGTCGAAACCGCGTTTGTCCGCCCAGCGCAGGTACATGCGCAGCAGGATGTTCGCCCAGTCCTGGGCTTCGGTACCGCCGGAGCCGGCCTGGATGTCCAGGTAGGCGTTGTTGGCGTCCATCTCACCGCTGAACATACGGCGGAATTCGAGTTTTTCCAGGGCCTCGCGCAGACGCTCGACTTCGGCAGCGACGTCATCGACGGCGGCCTGGTCTTCTTCCTCTGCGGACATCAGCAGCAGGTCTTTGGCGTCGGCAAGGCCGCTGTGCATCTGGTCGAGGGTTTCGACGATCTGCGCCAGCAAGGACCGCTCGCGGCCCAGCTCCTGAGCGTACGACGGGTTGTTCCAGACATTCGGATCTTCAAGCTCGCGATTGACTTCAGTCAGACGCTCATGCTTTTGATCGTAGTCAAAGATACCCCCGAATAGTTTCGGAGCGCTCGGACAGGTCCTTGATACTGTTAAGGATCGGGTTGATTTCCATGGCGGGCAGCACTCGTTGGCGAACTTTTGAAAGCCGGCGAGTATAACGTAATCAAGCTGTCACGGCAGCCCGCCTGGCGGCTTTAGGGGCGAATGAACGTGTTGGTTCATTCGATCCCCACCTGATTGCGTCCATTGTTCTTCGCCAGGTACAACCCCTTGTCCGCTGCCGAGATCAGTTGACGGTAATCACTGCCCGACTGCGGGGTTATGGTCGACAGGCCGATACTGATGGTCAGGCTTGCACCTTCGGCCGGAACAACATGCGGAATTTTCATTCCGGCCACGGTCTGCCGGAGTTTTTCCGCAACCAGGCGTGCCCCGCCCGGCGAGGTATTGGGCAATACCAGGACGAACTCTTCACCGCCATACCGCGCCGGCAGATCGGAAGGCCGGCTACTGGCATCGCGGATCGCTGCGGCGACTTTGCGCAGGGCTTCGTCGCCTTCAAGATGGCCGAAGCTGTCGTTGTACAACTTGAAGTAGTCGACATCGATCATCAACAGCGACAGTTGCGCCTGGTCACGCATGGCCCGACGCCATTCCAGTTCGAGATATTCGTCGAAATGGCGACGATTCGACAGGCCGGTCAGGCCGTCGGAGTTCATCAGGCGTTGCAGCACCAGGTTGGTGTCGAGCAACTGCTGTTGACTGACCCGCAGCGCCCGGTAGGCCGCGTCGCGCTGGATCAGCGTCATGTAGGAGCGCGAGTGATAACGAATGCGCGCGACCAGTTCGATGTTGTCCGGCAGCTTGACCAGGTAATCGTTGGCCCCCGCAGCAAACGCCGCGCTCTTGATCAGCGGGTCTTCCTTGGTCGAGAGCACAATGATCGGAATGTCCTTGGTCGCCGGGTGGTTGCGGTATTCGCGCACCAGCGACAGGCCGTCCAGACCGGGCATGACCAGGTCCTGCAGGATCACCGTCGGCTTGATGCGAATCGCCTGGGCGATGGCCTGGTGCGGATCGGCGCAGAAATGGAAGTCGATGTTCTCCTCGTTCGCCAGCCCGCGGCGTACGGCTTCGCCGATCATCGCCTGGTCGTCGACCAGCAGCACCATCGCGGCGTTCTCATCGGTTTTAAAGGCGTCGAGCTGTAAATCATCCATGTGCGGGCACCTGAATAAGGCAAGTACAGCTGCAATGATGAGTCATTTTGCAAAGATCTCCAGCAATCGTGGCGCTATCTTGTCCAACGGGTGAATTTCTACAGCGGCGTCGATGGCGGCGGCGGCTTTCGGCATGCCATATACCGCACTGCTGCGCTGATCCTGAGCAATGGTCAAGTAGCCTTGCTGGCGCATCGATTTAAGTCCCTGGGCGCCATCGCGCCCCATGCCGGTCAGCAGCACACCGACTGCATCTCCGTTCCAGTAAGTGGCCACGCTTTCAAAAAAAACGTCGATCGAGGGTCGATAGATCTCRTTGACCGGCTCGGCGGTGTAGGCCAGCGTACCGTTCTTCAATAAACGAATGTGGTGATTGGTGCCCGCCAGCAACACCGTCCCGCTTTGCGGCGGCTCGCCTTCCTGAGCCAGGCGCACGTCCAGACCGCTGGCGCTGCCGAGCCATTCAGCCATACCGGCCGCAAACACCTGGTCAACGTGCTGGACCAGCACGATGGCCGGCGCAAAATCGCGCGGCAGGCCCTTGAGCAAGACTTCCAGCGCCGCCGGCCCGCCAGCAGAAGAACCGATGGCCACCAGGCTCTGGCGTTGCCCGAGAACACGAGGAAGGGCCGGCGCCGATTGCACACGGTTACCGCGCTCGCCGATCAGCCAGCCGATGTTCATGATCTTGCGCAGCAGTGGCGCCGCGGCCTCTTTCGGATCGCCCGCGCCGAGGGCCGGAGTATCGACCACGTCCAGCGCGCCGTGGCCCATGGCCTCGAACACCCGGTGGACATTCTGCTGCCGGTCCACCGTGACAATGACGATAGCGCATGGGGTCTCGGCCATGATCCGGCGCGTGGCTTCAACGCCATCCATGATCGGCATGATCAGGTCCATCAGGATCAGGTCGGGGGTGAACTCGGCGCAACGTTGCACCGCCTCGGCGCCATTGCGGGCGACCCAGACCACCTCGTGCGCCGGCTCGAATGCCAAGGCTCGACGCAGGGCCTCCACGGCCATGGGCATATCGTTGACGATAGCGATCTTCATGTCCGCGCTCCTCCTATGAGCTCAACCACTGCATCGAGCAGCGCATCGTCATGAAAGCTGGCCTTGGCTAGATAGTAGTCGGCTCCAGCGTCCAGTCCACGACGACGGTCTTCTTCACGATCCTTGTAGGACACCACCATCACCGGCAACGATTGCAGCCGGTTATCACGTCGCAACAACGAAACCAGCTCGATCCCGTCCATGCGCGGCATATCAATATCGGTAATCAGCAGGTCGAAATCCTCGGCACGCAGCGCGTTCCAGCCGTCCATGCCGTCAACCGCAACGGCCACGTCATAACCCCGATTGAGCAACAGCTTGCGCTGCAACTCACGAACCGTCAGTGAGTCATCGACCACCAGAATACGTTTGCGCGCAACGATGGCGGCCTGTTGGCTGTGCCGGGCGATCCGCTCCAGGCGACCGGTATTGAGCAGTTTGTCCACCGAGCGGAGCAGGTCTTYGACGTCGACAATCAACACCACCGACCCGTCATCGAGCAAGGCGCCGGCAGAAATGTCCTGAACCTTGCCCAGGCGCTCATCCAGCGGCAGCACCACCAACGTGCGCTCGCCGATAAAGCGCTCGACAGCCACACCGTACACCGTGTCGCGGTCACGGATGACTACGACCTTGAGTGTCGCCGGGTTGTTCTGACTCGCCGGGCGGTTGAGCAACTGGCTGGCCGCGACGAGACCAACGTGTCGACCTTCGTGCCAGAAGTGCTGACGACCTTCAATCTGGACGATTTCGTCCGACGCCAAATCGCACATGCGCTCGATGTGCGCCAGTGGAAAGGCATACGCCTCCTCGCCCACTTCCACCACCAGACTGCGCACCACCGACAACGTCAACGGCACCTCGAGCTGGAAACGACTGCCCTCACCGGCCTTCTGCTCCAGCACCACGGCGCCGCGTAACTGGCGGACCATGTGCTGAACCGCATCCAGGCCGACGCCACGACCGGACACCTCGGTAACTTTGTCGCGCAGGCTGAAGCCCGGCAGGAAGAGGAACGTCAGTAGCTCTTCTTCGCTCAACTGCGCCGCGGTCTCGGCCGGCGACAATTGACGTTCGACGATACTGGCGCGCACTTGTTCCAGGTCCACGCCATGACCATCGTCGCTCAACTCCAGCAACAGCAGCCCGGCCTGGTTGGACGCGCGCAGGCGAATCAGCCCTTCGGCAGGCTTGCCGGCCAACTGGCGTTGCTCGGGCGTTTCGATGCCGTGGTCCACGGCATTGCGCAACAAATGGGTCAGCGGCGCTTCGAGTTTCTCCAGCACGTCGCGGTCGACCTGGGTCTTTTCACCCTCGATTTCCAACCGCACTTGTTTGCCCAGACTACGTCCCAGATCGCGAACCATCCGCGCCTGCCCGGTCAGCACATCGGCAAACGGCCGCATGCGACAGGCCAGCGCCGTGTCATACAGCACCTGAGCACGCTGACTCGCCTGCCAGGCAAATTCATCAAGCTCAGCGGTTTTCTCAGCCAGCAATTGTTGCGATTCGGCCAACAACCGCCGCGCATCACCAAGCGCCTCCAGCGCCTCAAGGCTCAGGTCTTGCCCCTTGAGGTGAACGTTGAGGTTTTCCAGGGCTCGCAAACTGTTGCTCTGCGTACGTTTGAGACGCTGCATCGTCGCCAGGTAAGGCTTGAGTCGCAGGGTTTCCACCAACGATTTGCTCGACAGATCGAGCAGGCTGTTCAAGCGTTCGGCGGTTACCCGCAACACCCGCTCGCCGCCTTCGGTGACGCGCTTGGCTTTACGCGACGCCTCGACCGAGGCCGCCAGCGACGACTCGAGTTCTGACACCAGATCCGGTGGCTCGACTTGCGGTGCCGGTGGCTCGGGCGGCAATGAGGGCTGTGCCACGGCAGGTGCTGCAACCGCCGCCAATGGATCCAGCAAACGCCCCATCAGCGCCACGTAGGCTTCGATATCGCCCGGCCCCACGTTGGCACTGCCTGGCGTGGCGATGCGCATCAGCAAGTCCGTGCCTTGCAGCAGCGCATCAATGTGTTCGGGGTGCAGAAAAAGTCGACCCTCCTGCGCGCTGACCAGGCAATCTTCCATCACATGAGAAACGCTGACTCCGGCATCCACACCGACGATCCGCGCCGCGCCCTTGAGCGAATGCGCGGCGCGCATGCAGGCTTCCAACTGATCGGCCTGGGTCGGGTCACGTTCCAGCGCCAGCAACCCGGCGCTGAGTACCTGGGTCTGGGCCTCGGCTTCAAGACTGAAGAGTTCCAGCAGTGACGCGTCGCGCATTTGATCGGGGGTCATGTCAGGCTCCGGGTCACGGCGGACAATACCTGCTCTTCATCCAGCCAACGCAGGCTGCGACCTCTGAATTGCAGGACGCCACGGGTGTACTTGGCACTGGCCTGCTCGCCTGAACGGGACGCGGCGTCGAGAATCCGCTCATCAATGGCGTGAATCCCGTCCACCTCATCCACCGGCACCACCACCGGGCCGCCGTTTGCAGCAATGATCAACATGCGCGGCATAACCCTCACGCCAGAGACGACACCGGTGGTCGCGTCCAGCCCGAGCAATTCCACCAGCGACAGGCACGCCACCAGCGCGCCACGCACATTCGCCACCCCCAGCAGCGCTCGCGAACGCTGATGCGGCAGCGAATGAATCGCCTGCATCGGCGCCACCTCCACCAGGCTGCGGGTCGCCAGGGCGAGCCACTCTTCGCCGAGGCGGAACATCAACAGCGAGCGCGTGACCACGTCCGTTTCAACGGCAATGGATGCTTGCGCGCGGTCGTCCTGCTGCAAGGCATAGCGATCCAGCAAACGCGTCGCCGCTGCGGAATACACCGCGCAATTGCGACAGTGGATATGTTCGATCAGCAGCGGGCAGGACTTGTCGCCGTGGATACCGATACGGTTCCAGCAGTCGTCAATCGCCTGGGCATCTTCATGGGTTACGTTCAGCGAAACAGAACCGGTCATCGTTTACGCTCACTGTCAGCGGTGCGCTCATTACGAGCGGCGCGTTCCTGCAATCGACGGGCGCCGGACGCATCCCCCTGGGACGCCAGTAACACCGACAGGTGCATCAGCGCTTCAGGATGCTGCGGTTGCAAATACAGCGCCTTGCGATAAAAACCCTGGGCCTCCAGCACGTTGCCAGCGACATCACTGAGCAACCCCAGCCAGTAAAACACCTGCGCCACCGGCTCATGGTRGCGCAGGTATTCCTCACAGGCGGCCTGCGCTTCGAGGCTTTTACCTTCGTTGGCCAGGCTTGCAATGCTTGCCAGCAGCGCGGCGGCATCGGTATTCGGTACTTTCTCCAGGTTCGCCCGTTGCACAGGTACAACGGCGGAAAAAGGTCGGTTGCGCACCGGCGGTGCTGGAACGTTGCGCAGCGGCAAACTCACCGGCAACGGCGGTGCAATAAACACGGGGGGCGGTGCGGGTTCAGGCTCGCTGTGACGGCTGAAAGCGAAGGATTGTGGGATACCGATCGAACGCATCCCCAGGCGGCCGAGCAAACTGCCTTCGGCCGGGCCGATAAACAGCACGCCGTCCACGTGAGTCAGGCGCTTGAGCACTTCCAGAACCTGCTTCTGGGTAGGCTGATCGAAATAGATCAGCAGGTTGCGACAAAATACAAAGTCATAGGCTGGCTCACTGGCCAGCAAGGTCGGGTCCAGCAGGTTGCCCACCTGCAAACGCACCTGCTCGCGCACCCGATCGCTGACGCGATAGCCGTCGTCTTCGGCGTTGAAGTAGCGCTCGCGGAAATCGGTTTGCTGCCCACGAAAGGAGTTCTTGCCGTACAGCGCATGCTTGGCCCGTTCGACCGACAGCGGGCTGACGTCCACCCCGTCGACCTTGAACTGGTGCGGCGCAAGCCCGCCATCGAATAACGCCATGGCAATCGAATACGGTTCTTCGCCAGTCGAGCACGGCAGGCTGAGAATCCGCAGCGCGCGCATACCCTTGATCTCCGCCAGGCGCTTGAGCGCCAGCCTGGCCAGCGTGGCAAAGGATTCCGGGTAACGGAAAAACCAGGTTTCCGGGACGATCACGCCTTCGATCAACGCCTGTTGCTCATCTGCAGAGACTTGCAGCCGCAACCAGTACTCATCAGCCGTTTTCACCTGCTGCGCGGTCATGCGCTGGCGCACGGCCCGCTCGATGATCGCCGGGCCGACCGAGTTCACGTCCAGGCCGATACGCTCTTTGAGGAAATCGAAAAAGCGCTGGTCGCAGCTCATAGGCGCTCCTCAAGCATCGCCAGGTCCAGCGGCGGCGACGGGAACAGCAGCGCCCGCACCTGGGCGTCCAGCAAGTCTGCGACACGAACCCATTGCAGCAGGCCTTGTGCGTCTTCACGCACCGGCCCCAAATACGGCGCCTGGTGGTTATCCAGGCCATAGGGCTGGAAGTCCGCCGAGTTGCAACGCAAGGTGTCGGTGGCCTGCTCGAGAATCAGCCCGAGCAATTGCCCGGACGTGGCGCCATCCGGCTGATAATGCACCAGCACCAATCGGGTGCTGGTGCGCGCCTGGGCCGGCTGACCGAATGCCAGCTCGCCGACATCGATTACCGGCACCACCGCGCCGCGATAGGCAAACACCCCCGCGACCCATGAAGGTGTCCCGGCAATCGGTTTGAGCGGCAGGCGCGGCAGCACTTCGGCCACTTCAATGGCTTGCAATGCATAACGCTCGTCACCGATACGAAACACCAGAAACAATGACTGCCTGGGCGCCATGCCTGCGCCGCGTTTCGCCACGAGTTCGCTCATCAGACTTTGAATCGCGAGACGCCGCTGCGCAGCCCTACGGCCACCTGGCTCAGCTCGTCGATGGCGGAACTGGCCTGACGCAAGGACTCGACCGTCTGGCTGCTGGCATCACCCAACTGCACCAGTGCATGGTTGATCTGTTCGGCGCCCGTGGCCTGGGCCTGCATCCCCTCGTTGACCATCAACACCCGCGGCGCCAGCGCCTGAACCTGGTGGATGATCTGCGACAGTTGCTCACCGACCTGCTGCACTTCGGACATGCCACGGCGGACTTCTTCAGAGAATTTGTCCATGCCCATGACGCCGGCCGACACCGCCGACTGGATCTCGCGAACCATCTGCTCGATGTCGTAGGTGGCGACGGCGGTCTGGTCTGCCAGACGGCGAACTTCGGTGGCGACCACGGCAAAACCGCGACCGTACTCCCCGGCCTTTTCCGCTTCGATGGCGGCGTTCAGCGACAGCAGGTTGGTCTGGTCCGCGACCTTGACGATGGTCACCACCACTTGATTGATGTTGCCGGCCTTCTCGTTGAGGATCGCCAGTTTGGCATTGACCAGGTCAGCCGCGCCCATCACCGAGTGCATGGTCTCCTCCATCCGCGCCAGCCCCTGCTGACCGGAACCGGCCAGCACCGAGGCCTGATCGGCAGCGGTGGAAACTTCAGTCATGGTGCGCACCAGATCCCGCGAGGTCGCGGCGATTTCGCGCGAAGTGGCGCCGATTTCGGTGGTGGTGGCCGCCGTTTCAGTGGCGGTCGCCTGCTGTTGTTTGGAGGTGGCGGCGATTTCGGTCACCGAGGTGGTGACCTGTACCGAGGAACGCTGCGCCTGGGACACCAGCGAGGTCAGCTCGGTCATCATGTCGTTGAAGCCGGTTTCCACCGCGCCGAATTCGTCTTTGCGATCAAGGTTCAAGCGGCTGCTGAGATCRCCGGTGCGCATGATGTCGAGGATCTGCACGATGCGGTTCATCGGCGCCATGATCGCGCGCATCAATAGCAGGCCGCAGAGGCCGGCAGCGATGATCGCCACCAGCAAAGACACGCCCATGCTGACTTTTGCCGCGGTGACTGCTTGGCGGATGGCATCGGTGGAGGCATTGGATTGATCACGATTGCTATCAATCACAACATTCAACTGCTTGCGGCCATCGACCCACGCGGGCGTCAATTCCTGCTCCAGCGCCAGACGAGCCTGTTCGTATTGTTTTTGCTGATACAGACCGACGACTTTAGCCAACGCTTGGTTGTACGTTTGATAACGAGTCTCGAACGCTTCGAAATCGACCCGATCCTCAGTGGTGAAGATCGTCTTCCGATAATTGACCATCTCGTCTTTCAGGTGCGCCTCGGCGCCCTTGTACAGCTCCAGGTCAGCGGCACTCATGTCGCGATGTTCCGAGAGGCCAACGATCCGTTGGGTCAAGACGTAAGTGTCGACCCAGGCGCCGCGAATCATCGAGCTGTAATACAGCCCCGGAACGGCATCCGTCTGAACCGTTTCCTCGCTGGACTCAATCTTCAGCAGACTCGAGAACGAGACCATGACCATCAGCAGCATGATGGCGATAATTACCGCAAAGCTCGCCAAAATGCGTTTGCGCAACGTCCAGTTCTTCACAGTCAGTCCTCGGGGCCGTTCAAATGGGGGGAGTATAGCCGAGGGCTCGCTGCGTTTTATAAGCGCTGCATCTCAAGTAGCAACGAAACACGTGTGGCGAGGGAGCTTGCTTCCGCTGGAGCGCGTAGCGCTCCCAATACTGGCGATGACAATTTTTCAGATGGATCTCATTCGCTGGTTTTGGGGCCACAAAAGTTTGTAGCAGCTGCCGAGCCCGCGAGGCTGCGTCCGGCTCGGTCCGCGCTCGGGCGAAGCAGTCGTGAAATCAGGCAATGCGTTCCTTCAGGAAAACCGCGTATGCAGGATTTGCGAGGACTGCGTCCTCGGACGCAGCCTCGCGGGCTCGACAGCTGCTACGGGCGCTCTTACTCCGGGGGGTCGAGGTGATCSAGSGCGCGATTCACSGCSAGYTCGGCCAGGGAAATCATCTGCTGAATCGCCAGCGCGGTATTGCGTTTGGGGCCTTCRAGTTCGAACGCCAGATCGCTGGCCATGACATTSGCCGAGGCGAGGGTTTCGCAGGCGTGGGCCAGCAGGGTTTCGCTGTCGATGTCGGGGGCAATGACAAAAATGCAGCCGGGGCGTCGGTCGGCCAACAATTGCTTGGTCTCTGGCAACACCAGGTAATGATCGAGCGCACGGTGCGCGGCGGCGTGGAGTTCTTTTGAATCGAGGGAGACGTAGGGAGAGACGGGGTCGGTTTCGGGCGGATTGGGCGTGGCTTTGAACATGCTGATGCTCCTAGAGTCATGGAGCTGCCACGATTCGCTGCGAAGCAAAGGGAGGTGGCAGCTGTACGCGGGTTCGCAGACCGGGACTCTAGAACCGGCAGACCCGAAGGTCTCCCACGCACAACCGCCATAACATGAACTGACAGGCATAGAGGACACCTGCTCACGAACGGGGACGTTGTGCGTCTAGAGATTACCCGGGCTGCGAAACCCGGTCGCTGAATGGGCAGCGACACGGAAACAATAGGAGCCAGGCCCAAGACGCACAAGCCGGCGGATTCTGGCGCAGGTGTAGGCAGCGACGCACATTTAAATATATTCATGGATGAGGTACTCCCTATGAAAAGCAACACTGAAAAACTTGGTCAACTTCCCCGTCAACCCAGCTTGTGGACCCGCGCCGACGCGCTGAAAGTTCACGCGGATGATCCGACCACTACCCAGCCTCTGGTCAGTGCGGATTTCCCGGTATTGAGCAACGAGGTGTTCATCTGGGACACCATGCCGCTGCGCGATATCGACGGTAACGTGGCTTCTGTCAACGGCTGGTCGGTCATTTTCACCTTGACGGCAGATCGCCACCCGAATGATCCGGAGTACATCGACGAGAACGGTAATTACGACATCATCCGAGACTGGAACGATCGTCATGGTCGGGCAAAGATGTACTACTGGTTTTCCCGCACCGGTAAAGACTGGCAGTTTGGTGGTCGCGTGATGGCGCAAGGTGTGTCTCCAACCACGCGTGAATGGGCTGGCTCCCCGATTCTGTTGAACGACCAGGGCGATGTGGATTTGTATTACACCGCCGTCACGCCGGGCGCCACGATCGTCAAGGTGCGTGGCCGCGTGGTCACTACCGAGCATGGCGTCGAGATGGTGGGCTTCAAAAAGGTTACATCGCTGTTCGAGGCTGACGGCGAGATCTATCAGACCGAAGCGCAGAATCCGTACTGGGGCTTCCGTGATCCATGGCCGTTCCGCGATCCGAAAGACGGCAAGTTGTACATGCTGTTTGAGGGCAACGTGGCCGGTGAGCGTGGTTCGCACAAGGTCGGCGAAGCTGAAATCGGCGACGTACCGCCGGGCTATGAAGATGTCGGTAACTCGCGCTTCCAAACGGCCTGTGTCGGTATCGCCGTAGCAAATGACGAAGATGGCGACGACTGGGAAATGTTGCCGCCACTGCTGACTGCAGTAGGCGTCAATGACCAGACCGAACGTCCACACTTCCTGTTTCAGGACGGCAAATACTATTTGTTCACCATCAGCCATAAATTCACTTATGCCGACGGTGTGACCGGTCCGGACGGGGTGTACGGTTTCGTCGCGGATTCGCTCTTCGGCCCTTACGTGCCACTGAACGGTTCCGGTCTGGTGCTGGGCAACCCCTCTTCCCAGCCATTTCAAACCTATTCACATTACGTGATGCCTAACGGCCTGGTGACTTCGTTCATCGACACCGTACCCACAAAGGAAAGCGACACCGGAATGCAGTACCGGGTCGGCGGCACTGAAGCGCCGACAGTGGGCATCAAGGTGAAAGGGCAGCAGACTTTCGTGGTGGCCGAATATGACTATGGTTACATTCCCCCGATGATTGATGTAACGCTGAAATAGTATCGAAGCAATATAGGGCCTTCAGGCACCGGGTTTGAATTCGATAACAAACACGTTGTGGATATGATCGAGATATCCGCGCCTGACTCACTGCGACTTGATCGGGAGCCGCATTGAACAATGCGTAACATCGACCCTTCGGAACTGGCTGCAAGGATGCAGCCAGTAACGGGTCTTCTCCCTGGCATCAGCCTGTTCAATCGCCACGCCAAGGAGCAAGCATTCGGCAACACATCGCTCACTCCCTCCAGCACCTGCCCCGCTAAGATTTCCTGACACCGCGCGCACAACGGTGATTGACTGAAATCTTGTGGGGGCCTAGGGTGTTTACGTCGTTTACAATGTATACACCTTCACAGGAGAGCCGCGATGGCCTCGCCCGTTTTGTCCTTTCGAGTCGAAGAGAATCTTGCCCAGCAACTGGATCAGCTTGCAGCAGCGACCGATCGTGACCGTCAGTACCACCTCAAGCGCGCACTGGTGCGTTATGTAGAAGCCGAATCCTGGCACCTGCAAGCAATCAGCGAAGGTATTGCCGATGCCGATGCTGGAAAATTGACCGATCTGGACGCCGTGAAGGCTAAGTGGGCAAATCGTGCCGAGAGTCGCACTGACCGAGAGAGCTGAGAGTGACCTGGACGCCATTCATGAACACTATTGCGGGCTGATTGGCACAACCGCTGCCAACGATGTGGTGACAAGCATCCTCAACACCTTTGGCCAACTTGAACTGTTCCCCGGCTCCGGGCGTCCTTCACTGGTACCGGATATACGTGAACTTGTTCTGAATCAGCTTCCATTTGTTGCACCTTATCGCCTGGCACTCGGCCAAGTGCAGATCCTGCGAATATTGCATGAACGAACCGAGCGTAATCAGGAGTGGTGACACTCTATGCAATCGGAGCGGGTGCACAAGACAAACAGCCCCTCCCATAAGCGAACATGGGAGGGGCCGTCAACCCGCCTCAAAACCGCGAAACACGGTGCATCGCATCCGCCAGATAGCGCATTGCAATCCGGTCATTCTCCGATAACGCTCGATACTGCTCGACGAGTTTCACCTCCTCCGAGCTGAGCCGGCGCGACCTTCGCGAGAGRCTCAAGCCTGAGAAAATCCCTAAAAACCCGATGCTGCCTTGCGCTTTTTCCATGGACGATGTCCCTCTGCACGTGAACTGAAACTTCAGATACCTCATCGCCCTGTTCCTGTTTCAACCATCTATGGCACTTGCGTGAGTCCGGCTGAACGTTCACCGGCCTCAAGGGCAAAGACCGGTCATGAGCCTAAGAATAGGAACAAAAAAACGTTTGCGAGCTGTTTTTAGAGTAATTAGTCAAATAAATGAAAACACTTATTTGAAACGCTATGTTGATTTGAAAAACAGATGAATATCCTCGGGCTCCAGCTGATACAGCTGCGGGTCCGGCGTGTCGAGCAGCGCGCAACCCTGACGCCGATAAAAGTCCACGGTATTGCGTGACGGCGTGGCTGATACATAAAGCGCCTCGGTGCCCGTTGCCATAGCCTGCTGGCATGCAAGGCGGAACAACCGCTGCCCAAGTCCCAGGCCACGGTAATCGCGGCTGACGTGCAAGAACTTCAGTTGCAGCAACGACAGCCCGGCGYTGTGGATAATCTCGCAGTCGACAACAGCAGCGGCCACCAGCGTTTCGCCATCGAACACGCCATACAGCCAGCCACCGCGTTCGTAACATGCCTGCAAAATCTCTTCGTCACGCTCGGCCTCGCCCGCAGGCCAGCCACTGACCACCTCATGCTGCGGATAGAGCAACAATTGGCCGTCCTGTACGCGGTAGAACTCATCGATCACTTCGCGTCGATCAATGTGTTTGAGCAGACGAATATCGCCCGAAACAAGGCGCCGCTCGCTGAGCCTGCGGGTTCTCCTGAATGATCTGCGGGTATTTTCCATGAAGCGCACACTCATCATTTTCGAGTTATTTCGAACGCTTTATCTTATTCGGCATCTGTTTAAAAT
The DNA here is from genome assembly GCF_056396605.1 of Pseudomonas sp. 05T35. Taxonomy (NCBI): domain Bacteria; kingdom Pseudomonadati; phylum Pseudomonadota; class Gammaproteobacteria; order Pseudomonadales; family Pseudomonadaceae; genus Pseudomonas; species Pseudomonas sp. 05T35. The sequence continues at coordinate 14,837 of NZ_JBFTLU010000027.1, read as the reverse complement.
CCGATGCGTTTGGCCGAAGGCTTGTCCGAACCTCACATTTTGATCCGAATCGCAGCCAGGAACGCCGCGGGATCGTCCACGACAGGTTGTCCTATGCACCGCAGGAATTTGCTCAAAGCCTCCATGGCCATCGCTGCCTACACCGGCCTTTCGGCCACTGGATTGTTGGCCGCGCGGGCCTGGGCCGGTACGGCCGATGGCGAGGCCCAGACCTTCGACTTCGAGGCGTTGCAGGCACAAGCCAAGCAACTGGCCAGCAGTGGTTATGCCGACACCAAACAGGTGTTGCCGCCGACGCTGGCGAACATGACGCCGCAGCAATTCAACGCGATTCAGTACGACGCCAGACATTCGCTGTGGAATGACTTGAACGGGCAACTCGACGTGCAGTTCTTCCACGTCGGCATGGGCTTCAAGCAACCGGTGCGCATGTACAGCGTCGACCCCAAGACCCGTCAAGCGCGGGAGGTGCATTTCCACCCGTCGCTGTTCAATTACCAGAACAGCGGCGTCGATACCGCGCAGCTCAAGGGCGACCTGGGCTTTGCCGGGTTCAAGCTGTTCAAGGCCCCGGAGCTGGATAAACATGACGTGGTGTCGTTCCTCGGCGCCAGCTACTTCCGTGCGGTGGATAACACCGGCCAGTACGGTTTGTCGGCCCGTGGCCTGGCAATCGATACCTATGCCAAAAAGCGTGAAGAGTTTCCAGACTTCACCAAGTTCTGGTTCGAAACCCCGGACAAGGACAGCACCCGTTTCGTGGTCTATGCCCTGCTCGACTCACCGAGTGCCACCGGTGCCTACCGCTTTGACATCGACTGCCAGGCCAATCAGGTGGTGATGACCATCGACGCGCACGTCAACGCGCGCACGGCCATCGAGCAACTCGGTATCGCGCCGATGACCAGCATGTTCAGTTGCGGCACTCACGAGCGGCGCATGTGCGACACCCTTCACCCGCAGATCCACGACTCGGATCGGCTGGCCATGTGGCGCGGCAACGGCGAGTGGATCTGCCGCCCGCTGAATAACCCGGCGACCCTGCAATTCAACGCCTTCGCCGACACGGACCCGAAAGGCTTTGGTCTGGTACAGACCGACCATGAGTTCGACAGCTATCAGGACACCGTCGATTGGTACAGCAAGCGCCCGAGCCTGTGGGTCGAGCCGACCACCGCCTGGGGCGAAGGCTCTATCGATCTGTTGGAAATCCCGACCACAGGCGAAACCCTGGACAACATCGTGGCCTTCTGGACCCCGAAAAAACCGGTGGCCGCAGGCGACTCGCTGAGTTACGGCTACAAGCTCTACTGGAGCGCCCTGCCACCCGTTGGCACGCCGCTGGCACGGGTCAATGCCACGCGTTCGGGCATGGGCGGTTTCGTCGAAGGCTGGGCCCCCGGCGAGCACTATCCGAAAATCTGGGCGCGGCGTTTTGCGGTCGACTTCACCGGCGGCGGACTGGATCGCTTGCCTGAAGGCACCGGCATCGAACCGGTGGTCACGGCGTCGAGTGGTCAGGTCAAGGATTTCAACGTGCTGGCGCTGGATGACATCAAAGGCTATCGAATCACCTTCGATTGGGTCCCGACCGATGACAGCGTGGCACCGGTAGAACTGCGCTTGTTCATCCGCACTCATGACCGGACGTTGAGTGAAACCTGGCTGTATCAGTATTTCCCGCCTGCGCCGGACAAGCGCAAGTACCCGGATTGGCCGGCAACTTGAGATAAGTGACGTCCAGGCCGGCCCCATCGTCGGATCGCCACCCGGAGCAAGCCCGCTCCCACATTGGATTTKGGTGTACACAAAATCTGTGTTCACACCATTCAACGTGGGAGCGAGCCTGCTCGCGATGACGACAGAACAGCCGCGCAGAATCCGTCAGACAAACAAAGCCCCGGCCAAACAACCGGGGCTTTTGGTTTTTGCAGCTTCACTCAGTCCCGCAAATCCGACTCATGAATCGGCTGATCGCGGCTCGTCGCCCGTTGATACTGCGCCGGCCAGATGGCTTTGCGACCGCCCAAGTCATCATCGGCGTGCAATGGCCAGTACGGGTCGCGCAACAATTCGCGAGCCAGCAGGATGATGTCGGCCTGACAGGTGCGCAGAATGTGTTCGGCTTGCGCCGGCTCGGTAATCAATCCGACGGTGCCGGTGGCAATCCCTGACTCCTTGCGCACGCGCTCGGCAAACCGCGTCTGATAACCCGGCCCGGTCGGGATCTCCGCATTCGCCGCAGTGCCGCCTGATGACACGTCGATCAGATCGACCCCCAACGCTTTCAAGCGCCGCGCCAGTTCCACGGTTTCATCCGGGTTCCAGCCATCTTCGACCCAATCGGTGGCCGATACGCGAACGAACAATGGCAACTCTTCAGGCCAGACCGCACGCACCGCCTCGGTCACTTCCAGCACCAGACGAATGCGGTTTTCGAAAGACCCGCCGTACTGATCACGGCGCTGATTGCTCAACGGTGACAAAAACTGATGCAGCAGATAGCCGTGAGCCGCATGCACTTCAACCACTTTGAAGCCTGCGGTCAGTGCACGCTTGGCCGACTCGACGAACGCCTGAATCACCTCGGCGATCTGCGCCTCGGTCAGTGGTGTGGGGGACGTGTGTTGAGGGTCGAAGGCGATCGGCGAGGGGCCGACCGGAGTCCAGCCGCCATCCGCCGGTTTGACACTGCCATGTTTGCCCAGCCACGGCCGGTGAGTGCTGGCCTTGCGTCCGGCGTGGGCCAGTTGAATGCCGGCGACGGCGCCTTGGGCAGTGATAAAGCGGGTGATGCGTTGCAGCGGTTCGATCTGTTCATCGTTCCACAGGCCCAGGTCCTGAGCGGTGATCCGACCCTCGGCAGTGACTGCCGTGGCTTCGGTAAAAACCAGTCCGGCCCCGCCCACGGCACGGCTGCCGAGGTGGACCAGGTGCCAGTCATTGGCCAGTCCATCGACGCTGGAGTACTGGCACATTGGCGATACCGCGATGCGGTTGAGCAGGGTCAATTGACGAAGGGTATACGGTTCAAGCAGCAGACTCATGGGGCACCTCTCAAATCAGTGGGCAGGCTCCAGGGTTCTGTTTGAATAGTCGACGAGTGACAGGAAAGGATGCGGCACCCGCCCCCGCGGGTAAAAAAAATGGACAAAACGTCACAAGGCCAATCAAGCAGTGATTAGAGCCTAGTCGACATCGGGGGATGAGGCTGCGATCTTTCAGCGCGGTTCGATGTGGGCAATCATCAGCTGGACGGTTTCCTGGCCGCGGAATTCGTTGACGTCGAGCTTGTAGGCCAACTCGACCCAGCGAATGGTCGGGTTCGGCCAGACGTCGCGGTCGATGCCAAACGCGATACCGTCGAGTTTCACCGAACCGCATTCGCTTTTTAGCACCACCTTGAGGTGGCGTTCACCGACCACGCGCTGCTCGACCAACTGGAACACCCCGTGAAACAGCGGTTCCGGAAAGTGTTGGCCCCAGGGACCGGCATGGCGCAGGGCGCGAGCCAGTTCCAGGTGAAACTCTTCGACGGCCAGGGTGCCGTCCGACAACAATCGCCCGGTCAGGTCTTCTTCACGCATTTGCCGGCGAACTTCAGCGTCGAAAGCCTCGGCGAACAATGGAAAACTCGCTTCCGGTAACGTCAGGCCCGCCGCCATGGCGTGACCACCGTACTTGCTGATCAGATTCGGATGCTGCGCCGCCACCACACTCAAGGCGTCACGAATGTGAAAGCCCTGCACGGAACGGCCCGAGCCCTTGAGCATGCCGTCGCCTGCATCGGCAAAGGCGATGGTCGGACGGAAATAACGCTCTTTCATACGCGATGCGAGGATTCCGATGACACCCTGGTGCCACTCGGGATCGAACAGACACAAGCCAAACGGCATCGACTCCAGCGGCAAGTCCTTGAGCTGGGCCAACGCTTCGCGCTGCATGCCCTGCTCGATGGATTTGCGATCCTGATTCATGCCGTCGAGTTGCGCGGCCATCTCACGGGCCAGCGCCACGTCTTCGGTGAGCAGGCATTCGATGCCCAGGCTCATGTCGTCCAGACGCCCCGCCGCGTTCAGGCGCGGACCAAGGATGAACCCCAAGTCGGTCGAGGTGATGCGCGAGTGATCACGCTTGGCCACTTCGAGAATCGCCTTGATGCCCGGCCGAGCCCGGCCGGCGCGAATCCGCTCCAGGCCCTGATGCACCAGGATCCGGTTGTTGGCATCCAGTGGCACCACGTCGGCGACGCTGCCCAGCGCCACCAGATCCAGCAACTCACCGATGTTCGGCTGCGGCCTGCTCTCGTACCAGCCCAGGCTACGCAAGCGTGCACGCAACGCCATCAGCACATAGAAAATCACCCCGACCCCGGCCAGTGCCTTGCTCGGGAACTCACAACCGGGCTGGTTCGGATTGACGATGGCATCGGCCAACGGCAGCTCGTCACCGGGCAAGTGGTGATCGGTGACCAGGACCTTGAGCCCGGCCTTTTTCGCCGCCGCCACGCCCTCGACGCTGGATATGCCGTTGTCCACGGTGATCAGCAGTTGTGGCTCGCGCTGCAACGCCACCGCGACGATTTCCGGGGTCAGGCCGTAGCCGTATTCAAAGCGGTTGGGCACCAGATAATCGACGTGAGCCGCGCCGAGCAGACGCAGTCCCAACAGGCCAACGGTGCTCGCGGTAGCACCATCGGCATCGAAGTCGCCAACGATCAGAATCCGCTGACGCTGCTCCAGCGCCACCACCAGCAAGTCCACCGCCGCCTCAATGCCCTTGAGCTGTTGATAAGGGATCAAGCGCGCCAGGCTCTTGTCCAGTTCCGCCTCCGACTGCACGCCCCGCGCCGCGTATAAACGGGTCAGCAGGGGTGGAATATCACCGAGGAATGGCAGGGTGTCGGGCAATAGGCGAGGTTCAATGCGCATGGGGTGACAGGTGCTTCTCTTGAATACGTAGGATAAAACCGGGTGATGCGATCCTGCGGCGAAAAATCAGCCGCGCTCGCCGGCCAACCATTGCAGCTGGACTTCGTGTTGACCACGGTCGTCGGTGACGAAGATCGTCCCTTCGCTGATCATCACGTCCCATTTGATAACGCGGGGCATGTCCTTGGCCAGGGTTTCCAGGACTTCCTGAGGCACCGCGGCAATGTTGACGTTTTTCAGGTTTTTTACCGCAGGCACCACTTTGCCTTCCCAGACGCGCAAGCTGCCATAGGCCAACAGGCTGGTGCGTTCGGTACGACGCGAGCACCAGGTCAGGCGATCGGCGTCTGGCTGGCCGACTTCGATCCAGTGCAGCACGCGGTCATCCAGGCTCTTTTCCCACAGGGCTGGCTCATCCACTTCTGACAGACCACGGCCAAAGGACAGCTGCTCGTTGTACCAGAGGGCGTAGGCCAACAGCCGCACGGTCATGCGCTCTTCGGTTTCCGAAGGGTGGCGGGCGATGGTCTGCTTGACGCTCTCGTACACGCTGCGGTCGAGGTCGGTAAGGTTCAGTTCAAACTTGTAAGTCGTGGACGGCTGGGCCATGAACGGGCTTCTTGATACGAGGAAAGGCGGCAAGTCTAACCGATGCCGGGTCAATCAACGAATCATGACCGCCATCAAGCGTGGGCGATGCGGCTCGGGCTATGCTAAAACGCTGTATTGATTCAGTCTTTGTCCTACAGGATTACCCATGCCGCTCACTGCCAAACCCCTTGCCGGCCTGAAAATCATCGAACTTGGTACTTTGATCGCCGGGCCTTTCGCCTCGCGTATTTGTGCCGAGTTCGGCGCCGAAGTGATCAAGATCGAATCTCCGGACGGCGGTGATCCGTTGCGCAAGTGGCGCAAACTCTACGAGGGCACTTCGCTGTGGTGGTTCGTCCAGGCGCGCAACAAGAAGTCCCTGACGCTGAACCTCAAGCACCCCGACGGCCTGGCAATCCTCAAGCAATTGCTCGGCGAAGCCGACATCCTGATCGAAAACTTCCGCCCCGGCGTGCTGGAAAAACTCGGCCTGGGCTGGGAAGTGCTGCATGCGCTGAACCCGAAACTGGTGATGGTCCGTCTGTCCGGCTTTGGCCAAACCGGGCCGATGAAGGATCAACCGGGCTTCGGCGCGGTAGGCGAGTCCATGGGTGGTTTGCGTTACATCACCGGCTTCGAGGATCGACCGCCGGTGCGCACCGGAATTTCCATCGGTGACTCGATTGCCGCGCTCTGGGGCGTGATCGGCGCGCTGATGGCCTTGCGTCACCGCGAGGTCAACGGTGGTCAGGGGCAAGTGGTGGACGTGGCCTTGTACGAAGCGATCTTCGCCATGATGGAGAGCATGGTCCCGGAATTCGATGTGTTCGGGTTTATCCGCGAGCGCACCGGCAACATCATGCCCGGCATCACGCCCTCCTCCATCCACACCAGCGCCGACGGCAAGCACGTGCAGATCGGTGCCAATGGCGATGCGATCTTCAAGCGCTTCATGCAGACCATTGGCCGCGACGACCTGGCCAACGATCCAGCGCTTGCCAGCAACGACGGCCGCGATAGCCGTCGCGATGAGCTGTATGGGGTCATTGATCGCTGGGTCAGTTCGTTGCCGCTGGATGCGGTGATCGATCAGTTGAACCAGGCCGAAGTGCCAGCCAGCCGGATCTTCAGCGCCGAAGACATGTTCAGCGATCCGCAATTTCTTGCGCGGGAAATGTTCCTGCAAGCCAAGCTGCCCGATGGAAAAGACTTCAAGATGCCGGGCATCGTGCCGAAACTCTCGGAAACACCGGGCGCTTGCGAATGGGTTGGAGCGGAACTGGGTGAACATAACGTGCAGGTGTTGAGCGAGCTTGGCTATGACGTGGAACAGATCGCGCAACTGCGTGCAGATGGGGCTATCTAAACTGCAAGGGTTGTCAGCCATTCGCAGAGGCGCGGCGCACTACMTTCGTGTGCTGGGTTTCGGCACAACGCTTTCATGCCTGCTGGCAATCCCCTCGGCCGCTCAAGCCAAGGACACGTTGATCTGGTTGCTGCGCGATCTACCGCCGCTGACGATTGTCGACGGGCCGCAAAAAAACCAGGGCGTGATCGACCGGTATTTACCGCTATTGATCGCCAGCATGCCCGAGTACCAACACACGACATTTCAGGTCAACCGCGCACGCGGCATGCAAATGCTCCTGGAACCCAGCTTCACCTGCGACCCTTCGCTGCTGTGGAGCGCGGAACGGGCAAAACGGATCGTCTACTCCATCGAGGCTTATCGAGTCCCTGGCAACGGCATTGTGATACGCCATGCTGACCGCAAAGCACTTGCACCCTTCATCACCGGTAACAGCGTCGATCTGGAGCGCTTGCTGGCTCATCAGGACAAGAAACTGGGAGTGGTCGCCGAACGCAGTTACGGCCAGGTCGTTGACCGCCTGCTGCAACAGGCACCGAGCAACAGTCTGGCAGCCCATTACGGTAACGATGCCCTTGGCAGTCTGCTGCAAATGCAGCGCCTGGGTCGTTTGACCGCCCTGCTGGGGTACTGGTCGGAAATTCGTTATCAGGCGCAACAGCAAGGCATCTCGCCCGATGAGCTGGAGTTTTTCCCGATTCGCGGCACGGACAAGTACCAGTCGACTCATATTGCGTGCTCGGATACCGAGCAGGGCCGCCAGGCCATCGCTCACATCAACAAAATATTGCGCGGCTCGGGGCAGACCAGGCTGGTCGAGTTTTATGCCCAATGGCTCGACCCGAAAATGCGCAGCGAGTACCTGGAAGATGCCAAGAGGTTTTTCCAGAATGAGACACGCTGACCAAACGCCAGGCAAAAGAAACCCCGAGAAGTGGGGAAACGACTCGGGGTTAAACGTGGCCTACAAGGACCCGTACAACAAGCGACAAACACCGGAGCACAATGCCTGCTCTTGTTGATACAGGGTCTGACTAACCTGATTGCGCGAAGGTTCCCGCAAAAAACAAATCAGCTTCTGCCAGCCAGACGTTTGTCTTGCGCAACATTGCGCAGAGCCGCAATCACGCTGGGCTCAAGCCGTCCCTCGGCGATCAGCAAGTCGCGGTGCAAACCGTCGACAACGTCTGTCAGCAGCCGTTTGTCCGTGAACTGCGCCTGATTGAACTCACGCTCGACCACGATAGCGCCAGCGGTACTCTTCAATGTCACCAGGCATTCGCCATGGGCACCTGACGGGGTCAGTGTTACCTGATACGGGCTCAATGCCTCACCCAGCAATAGGCTGATACTTTCCATCTCGATCACCATTCAATAGTCCGAAAACAAAGTGCCAAGGGCGTGATAAATTACCACTGGCCCGAGAAGAAAGTTCTGAACTCGACTGACGGTATGTCGCTTTACCCTGAGTCTTCAGAGCATGCATGGGAAAGATGACAAGAAAAAAACAGTGGGTTTCAACCGCGTCAATCAGGCTCATAACGCCGCCGGCCATGGCTATCGGCCCAGCCGCCCACGACACCTCGCAGCAAACCCTCGGCGCTATAAAACGGCACCGTCCACTGATAAACATCCCTCACACCACTTTTGAACGTCAGTTGGCGCTCGGTAAATCGGGTTTTCCGACTGCCGAGTTGATCCATGATTTCCGCGTGCAGAAGCTCGGCCGTCGAAGCAGGCAAAACGTCGACCTCTGTCAGGCGTTTTCCCTGCATCTGGTCGAAGCGGGTCGACAAGTGTTCTTCATAGCTCTTGTTGCACATGATCAACCGCCCCTCCAGATCCCGTACAAACACCGGATCAGGCATGGCATCCATCAAGGCATGCTGGAACGCCAATTGGTCACCAAGCCCTTGTTCGGCTTTCAGTCGCTGCTTGATCTGCATGCTCAGCCGCTGGTTCCACAGCAGTGAAATCAGCCCGAACAGACTCGCGAAAAATACTCCCCAGCACCCCCACTGGTAGAACCTCTGCCACAGCGAGGGTGGCTGACCGGGCACCACGCCGCTGAGCCACTTCGAACGGATCGCCCGCAACTCGGCCGGAGGAAAAGCCTCGAGCGCCTTGTTGAGAATGCTCAACAGCTGTGGCTGCCCTTTGCGCAGTGCAAGATGGTCGGCCTCCCACATACCTTCGATACTTGGGCCGATCGCCAGCCGGCCTGCAGGGTACAGGTGGGCGCCCGTTTCATTTTCAATGGTGACGTCGGCTTCGCCGCTTTCGACCAGGGCGCGTGCCTCTGCGTAGGTTTTGACCGAGCGCAGCTCGATCTGCGGGTAGTCACGGCGGATACCGGCCTCCAGCGCATGCCTGGCCGGCAGCGCCAGAACCTTGCCTGAAAGATCCTCCAGCGAATCGACCGAAGCAGCTCCGGCCCGCCCGACGAACACCCAGCCAGCCCCGCCAAAGGCATGACTGAAATCCAGAAAGCCTTTGCGTTCATCGTTCACCGCCAGTGTCGTGTTCATGTCTGCCCTGCCACTTTCCAGCAGTCCGAGCAGGTGTTCGGTCGAGAATGACTCTTCATGAACAAACTCCAGCCCGGTCATCCGCGAAAGACGCTGAAGAATGTCGTTGTTCAGACCGCTCCATTGACCGTGCTCATCCTTGAACAAGTACAACGGGAACTGCACCGACGCGACGATCACTCGCCGGTGCTCGGCAATCCATTTGAGCTCGTGAGCCTCAAGCTTGAGACGGTCATGACTGTCGGCAGACCTTACGTCCAAAGCGCCGAGTTGAGCCGCCAATGCACAATGCCCAGGCCCCATGGCACTCAATAAAAATATCCAGCACAAGGCCGGTTTTAATCCACTAAAAAACCACATGCCCACTTCCTTCACGTCCACTCACCCATCCTTGAGGGGCGAAACGACGACAAGTGTGCCATGCAGAAATGAGAAAGCCCGTCAGGAGACGGGCTTCAAAATGTGACAGGTAAATCCTGTCAGAGTGGCTTGCCGCGGTTGCCATGCTGACTGACAAAGGCCTGCACGGCTTTCAGGTCATTTGGCAAAACTGTGCAGCGCTCATCTCGCTCAAACAAATCAGAAAGATGGGCAGGCAGTTCAAGCGCTTTTCCTACGCCGGCTTTTTCGACGGCTTCAGGGAATTTGACCGGATGGGCCGTTCCCAGAATCACCATCGGAATATCCAGGCTACGACGGCATTCACGCGCAGCCTTGACGCCGATGGCGGTATGCGGATCGAGCAGCTCACCGGTTTGTGCAAAGACTTCAGCGATGGTCTCGCAGGTTTGCGCATCATCCACGGCCAGCGAGTCGAACAGTTTGCGCGCTTCGGTCCAGCGCTCTTGCTCGACGCTGAAACCGCCACCTTGCTTGAAGGTGTCCATCAGGCCGGCAATCGCGGCGCCGTTGCGACCGTGCAGGTCGAACAGCAAGCGCTCGAAGTTCGACGAGACCATGATGTCCATCGATRGCGACAGCGTCGCGTGCAGGGTTTCCTTGACGTACTGATTGCCGCTCATGAAGCGGTGCAGGATGTCGTTGCGGTTGGTGGCGACGATCAACTGGTTGATCGGCAAACCCATGTTACGAGCCAGGTAGCCCGCAAAGATGTCACCGAAGTTACCGGTTGGCACCGAGAACGACACCGAGCGCGCCGGGCCGCCCAACTGCAGGGCTGCGTGGAAGTAGTAGACGATCTGGGCCATGATCCGCGCCCAGTTGATCGAGTTCACCGCCACCAGACGCGTGCCTTTGAGGAAGCTCTGGTCGGCGAAGCTCGCCTTGACCATTTCCTGGCAGTCATCGAAGTTGCCTTCGATGGCGATGTTGTGGATGTTCTCGCCGAAGATGGTGGTCATCTGTCGACGCTGCACTTCGGACACGCGGTTGTGCGGGTGCAGGATGAAGATGTCGACGTTTTCGCAGTGCTTGCAGCCTTCGATGGYGGCCGAACCGGTATCGCCCGAAGTGGCGCCAACGATGACCACGCGCTCACCGCGCTTTTCCAGCACGTAGTCGAGCAGACGACCGAGCAATTGCAGGGCGAAGTCCTTGAACGCCAGGGTCGGGCCGTGAAACAGCTCCAGCACCCATTCGTTGCTGTTCAGCTGACGCAACGGTGCCACGGCGCTGTGAGAGAACACGCCGTACGTTTCTTCGAGGATTTTCTTGAAGTCGGCATCCGGGATACTGCCGGTGACAAACGGGCGCATCACCCGGAAAGCCAGCTCGTGATATGGCAGGCCGGCCCAGGAAGCGATTTCTTCCTGGGTGAAACGTGGCAGGTTTTCCGGCACGTACAGGCCGCCGTCACTGGCCAGACCGGCCAGCAGCACGTCTTCGAAATTCAGGGCCGGTGCCTGGCCGCGGGTACTGATATAACGCATGACTGGCTCCACAATTCAGAGTTCGCAAACCCGGGCTCGCGCACGAGCCCGGTGAACAATAACGACTTAGTTCAGGTGCTCGACGCGGATCCGCACCACCGGACCGACCACGTCCGCCAGGGCCTCGAGGGCGGCGATCGCATCGTTCATGCGCTGTTCCTGCACACGGTGGGTCAGCAGGATCATTGGCACCAGGCCGTCGTGTTCTTCGACTTCCTTTTGCATGATCGATTCGATGTTGATACCACGCTGCGACAGAATGCTCGCAACCTGAGCCAGCACGCCCGGATGATCCTTGGCCTGGATGCGCAGGTAGTAGGCGCTTTCGCAGGCTTCGATCGGCAGGATCGGGTGGGCCGACAGCGAATCCGGCTGGAAAGCCAGATGCGGTACGCGGTTTTCCGGGTCGCTGGTCATGGCGCGAACCACATCCACCAGGTCGGCGATGACCGACGAAGCGGTCGGCTCCATACCGGCGCCCGCCCCGTAGAACAGGGTCGAACCGGCAGCGTCGCCGTTGACCATCACCGCGTTCATCACGCCGTTGACGTTGGCGATCAGGCGATCGGCCGGGATCAGCGTCGGGTGCACACGCAGTTCGATGCCGGCAGCGGTGCTACGCGCCACGCCCAGGTGCTTGATGCGATAGCCCAGCGCTTCGGCGTAATTCACGTCAGCGGTGGTCAGCTTGGTGATGCCTTCGGTGTAGGCCTTGTCGAATTGCAGCGGGATGCCGAACGCGATGGACGCCAGGATCGTCAGCTTGTGCGCCGCATCGATGCCTTCGACGTCGAACGTCGGATCGGCTTCGGCGTAACCCAGGGCTTGCGCCTCGGCGAGTACGTCTTCGAAGGTCCGGCCTTTCTCACGCATTTCGGTGAGGATGAAGTTGCCGGTGCCGTTGATGATCCCGGCGACCCAGTTGATGCGGTTGGCCGACAGGCCTTCGCGGATCGCCTTGATCACCGGAATGCCACCGGCTACCGCGGCTTCGAACGCGACGATCACGCCTTTMTCGCGGGCCTTGGCGAAAATTTCATTACCGTGAACGGCAATCAGTGCCTTGTTCGCGGTGACCACATGCTTGCCATTCTCGATGGCTTTGAGTACCAGCTCGCGGGCAACGGTGTAGCCGCCCATCAGCTCTATAACGATGTCGATCTCAGGGTTCGTGGCCACTTCGAAGACATCGTTGGTAATCGCAATACCGGTCGTCTGGAACTGAGGCTTTGGCGTGCGCATGGCAATTTGTGCCACTTCGATTCCACGCCCGGCACGACGAGCAATTTCCTCGGCGTTGCGCTGAAGTACGTTGAAGGTACCGCCACCGACGGTCCCTAACCCACAGATGCCTACTTTGACCGGTTTCACTGTGAACTCCCCATAAAACGGCCGACTCAAGGCCGGCCGTGGAAAACAGCCGCACAGCGTGCGGCTCTCTATTAATGGAACGCCGACTGCTGTCGCCGCTCCATGATCGTCAAAGGCTTACCGTGACGACGCAGGATTATTTCGCATCCAGTGCCAGTTTGGCGACTTGTGGTGCTGGCTGGTAGCCCGGAATCACATGGCCATCGGCCAAAACGATGGCCGGTGTACCGTTCACGCCAATCGACTGGCCCAGGGCGAACTGTTTGGAAACCGGGTTGGCGCACTTGGCAGCCTTGATTTCCTTGCCATTGACCATGTTGTCCATCGCCGCTTTTTTGTCAGCCGAGCACCAGACCGCTTGCAGTTGCTCATCACCCGGCGAGCCGAGGCCCTGGCGCGGGAAAGCAACATAGCGCACTTCGATGCCCATTTTGTTCAATGCAGGCACTTCGGCGTGCAATTTGTGGCAGTACGGGCAGGTGGTGTCGGTGAATACGGTGATGTGGGTCTTGGTTTCGCCAATCGCCGGGTAAACCACGGTTTCAGCAACCGGAATACCGTTGATCAGCTTGGAGATACCCAGACGCTCGGCCTTTTCGGTGAGGTTGACCGGTTTGCCGTCCTTGAGCTGGAACACATAGCCCTGAACGATGTACTGGCCGTCGGCGCTCGCGTACAGCACGCGGCTGCCCTTGAGCTTGACTTCGTAGAGACCGGCCAACGGGCTGGCACTGATGGACTCGATCGGGGTGTCGAGCTGGAGGGTTTCCAGGCTTTTACGGATGGCTTTATCAGCCGCATCATCGGCGATGGCAAAGGTGCTGACCAACGCAATGGCTGCGGCGGCGAAAATCTGGGTCAGACGCATGGGGACTCCTGAAGGCGGGCAAATGGGTCGACTAGAACGCCGGTACTGAAACACTGGGTCATAACCGCCCATCGTGCAAACCAGCAAAGCCTACCACATAAGGCCCGCGTGGCCGAATGCGCCTGACACAAGTCACACATTTGCCAATCAGTGCAGAACCGCTCTTGTAGCAGCTGGCGCAGCCTGCGTTCGGCTGCGCAGCAGTCGTCAATTCTGTATCCGGGGTGTGACTGAAACACCGCGGCGTCTGCTACAGAGATATGCTCAACCGCGTGGGTGGTGTTTGGCGTGCAGGTCTTGCAAACGGGCACGCGCAACGTGGGTGTAGATCTGGGTGGTCGAGAGATCGCTATGGCCGAGCAACATCTGCACCACCCGCAAATCGGCGCCGTGGTTGAGCAGATGTGTGGCGAAGGCGTGGCGCAAGGTGTGCGGCGACAGGGACTTGCCGATCCCGGCGACTTTGGCCTGGTGTTTGATGCGATGCCAGAAGGTCTGGCGGGTCATCTGCTCGCCACGCAGACTCGGAAACAGCACATCGCTGGGCCGCCCCCCCAGCAATTCGCTACGCCCGTCACGCAGGTAGCGCTCGACCCAGACAATCGCCTCCTCCCCCATCGGCACCAGTCGTTCCTTGCTGCCCTTGCCCATGACCCGCAGCACGCCCTGGCGCAGATTGATCTGCTCGAGCGTCAGGCTGATCAGCTCGGTGACCCGCAGGCCGCAGGCATATAGCACCTCCAGCATGGCGCGATCACGCTGGCCGATTGCTTCGCTCAGGTCTGGTGCGGCGAGCAAGGCTTCCACGTCCGCTTCCGACAACGACTTGGGCAATGGCCRGCCAAGTTGCGGCATATCGACACGCAGTGTGGGGTCGACGGCGATCAGCTTTTCACGCAGCAAATAGCGATAGAACCCACGCACACCTGAAAGAAACCGGGCAGTAGACCGGGGCTTGTAGTTTTGTTCGAGGCGCCAGGCCAGGTGATCGAGGATCAGCTCGCGCCCGGCGTTGAGCAGTTCCAGGCCCTTCTCCTGCAACCAGCCGTTGAACAGGGCCAGGTCGCTGCGATAAGCGTCACGGGTGTTATCGGACAAGCCTTTCTCCAACCACAGGGCGTCGAGAAACTGGTCTATCAATGGATGGTCGATGGCAGGCATAAAGGCTCAAGCAAGACAGGCAACAACGGGAAGGTGGCGAACAGTCTTTCATAGCATGGCCGCTCGCGAAACCATTGCACTTTCAGGGAGAGGAATAAATGACGGGCAACAAAAAAGCAGCCCGTAGGC
>NZ_JBFTLU010000026.1:0-26395 GCF_056396605.1 Pseudomonas sp. 05T35 | reverse complement strand
CGCTATTCCTGTGGGAGCGAGCCTGCTCGCGATGAGGCCGGCAAAAGCGGCGCAAGTCCCGACGCTTTACCGCAGCCCATCGCGAAACTGCCCCGGCGTCATTCCGGTCCAGCGTTTGAAGGCGCGGCTGAAGCTGCTGGTATCGGCGAATCCGAGCAGGTAGCTGATTTCGCTCAGCGAACATTGCGGGTCTCGCAAGTGCAGCAGCGCCAGATTTTCACGACACTCATTGAGCAACGTATCGAACCGGCAGCCTTCGTCCGCCAGGTGCCGTTGCAAGCTGCGCAAACTCAAGTGCAAGGTCTCGGCGATACGTTCGGCGCTGGGTTCGCCTTCCGGCAGCTGTGCTTCGATGGCATCGAGCACCTTGCGCTCCCAGGTCAGCAGGCGCAGTTGCGTCAGTGCGCGCTTGAGTACGGTTTCGTTGTGTTCGGCGAGTTCCGGGTTGGCGTCATCCAGATGGCTTTCGAAGTCTTCGATGGAAAACTCCAGCCGGTCTTCATCAGCCGCAAAGAAGATCGGCGCGCGGAACACCGCGTGCCATTGTTTCGGGTCGGCCGGTTCCGGGCGACGCAGGTACACCGCCAGCGGCGCGTAGTCCCGACCCAGACKGTTGCGACAGGTGCGCACGTAGATCGCGGCGAAGGCGTCGATCGCTTCCCGTGCTGGCGCCGGGCTGCCTTCGGGCACCTTGAGGGTGAAGCAATAACGATCTTCACCACGGGTCAGTTCGAGGTCCAAGGCGTCGCTGATCACCTGGTGATACCGCACGATGCGCTCGAACACCTCACGCAGACTGCCGCTGGCCACCAACGCATAACCCAGCGCGTGGAAGGTGGTCGGACTGACGAATCGCGACACCCGCAAACCAATCGCCGGGTCGCCGCTGACTTCGACCGCCAGTTCCCACAGTCGGGTCGTGGCCGATAACGGATAGCGGGCGTTCGGGTCGTCCATCAGCTGCGGGTCGAGCCCGGCTTGCAGGCACAGCGCGTTGCTGTCGAGGCCGAGGGCGTCGAGTTGCTTGCGCAAAGCGCGGGTCCAGCTGGCGAGGGAGGTGGGTTCAATCATGATGATTGGCGCTTCCGGTCAACAGGTTGGCGTTCACAGCTAACGCCCGAAGCAATCGCACAGGGCAGGATGTGAACATCAATAACTAAAGGATGGAAGCATGTACGGTACTTCTGCAAGTCCTCAACGCCTGAATGCACAACAACGATCTGCACACATTCGTGAAGTGGTGCTCGCCCGCGGTGTCGAACTGCGCAAGCGCTATCCGATTCTCGATCATCAGGACGCCTTGGGCGTGGGCATTCTGGCCTTCGCCCTGGCCGGGATGATCGGCTCGGCGGCGCTCTACATGACCGGACACATGGCCTGGTGGGCGTGTTTGCTGCTGAACGCGTTTTTTGCCTCGCTGACCCATGAGCTGGAACACGACCTGATCCACAGCATGTATTTCCGCAAGCAACGCCTGCCGCACAACCTGATGATGGGCCTGGTCTGGCTGGCGCGGCCAAGCACCATCAACCCGTGGATCCGCCGTCATCTGCACCTCAACCACCACAAGGTGTCCGGCAGCGAAGCCGACATGGAAGAGCGTGCGATCACCAATGGCGAGCCGTGGGGTATCGCGCGTTTGCTGATGGTCGGCGACAACGTAATGTCGGCGTTTATCCGCATGCTGCGGGCCAAGACCTGGGCGCATAAATTCAGCATCATCAAACGCTCTTTGAAAGTTTACGCGCCACTGGCGCTGGTGCACTGGAGCGCGTGGTACCTGTTTCTCGGTTTCCACGCGGCCAACGGCATTGCGTCTTTGCTGGGCTCCTCGGTGGAGTGGTCGGCGACCACGCTGTCGGTGATGCAGGTGATCGATATCGCCGCCGTGGTGATCATCGGCCCGAACGTGCTGCGCACCTTTTGCCTGCACTTCGTCAGCTCGAACATGCACTACTACGGCGACATCGAGCCGGGTAACGTGATCCAGCAGACCCAGGTGCTGAATCCCTGGTGGATGTGGCCGTTGCAGGCGTTCTGCTTCAACTTCGGCAGCAGCCACGGCATCCATCACTTTGTGGTCAAAGAGCCATTTTATATCCGCCAACTGACCGTGCCGGTGGCGCATAAACTGATGGCAATGATTCGAATGGATCCTTCAGTGGTAAATTGAGCCAGAACGGTGTGAATTATGATATCAGTTTTGGGCACTACCACTTCCAGAACAGCACAGGCCAGCCAACCATCATCACGATCGCAGCCCTTAACGATGGCACTGGTTATCAGGCGTGGACACTCTTCTCGCCCGATCATAATTACTCAAAACTCAAGGCTTTTGGTTCTCGCAATAACTTCGACGGTGATGTAGTAGGCTTGGCTGGCGAGTTCGTCAAACAATAAACTTCACGATCAATGCTTCCCGGCTGCCCGCCTGTAAAAAGTGCGGGCGGCTTGTTTGTGTTTTTTGATTTTTAATCAGTCGACGTTTATAGGTTTTGGCTGTTTTAGTCGGCGTGGTTTCCTGGCTTTTATGTTTGATCCTGCCGCTTGGATAGTCGCAACGCTCCTGTTCTCTCTCGAAAAATCATGCGTTCTCCGAGTAGTTTCAGTGCCTGCAAAAGCGTGGCATTCACTGTATTGCTCTGTAGCCCTTTGATTCCAGGGTTAGTAGGAGATACAGACTTTGTTAGTCTGTATTGATCTATGCAAAGCATAAAATATCACTTTCGGAAATAAGCCATTGAAGCAATGATTCATCCATCGAAGCTGTCGTGGGGGGGGCAGGCGCAGGCAGATCGATTCATTGAACCGCAACCTGTCCGTGTTAAACATTTGAGAGTGCCGAGCTGTCGGCGATTACCGCGGGTTAACAGATTTTCGATTTCCGGGGCCGTCTCCTTGGCAGGGTGCGGCCCCTTTTTTTTCTGAAAGCAAAACACAATCCCTGTGGGAGCGAGCCTGCTCGCGATAGCGGAGTGTCAGCGGGCATCAATGTTGACTGGCACGGCCCCATCGCGAGCAGGCTCGCTCCCACAGGAATATCAGTTTTATATTCGATATAGATCTTAATAAATAGCTTCTTATTCCTTAACGAATATAAATCCCCTCCCTATACTCGACCAGGAACAGACACGCACAGGAGAGCTCCCCATGCGCAACGAGTCAATTCGCTACCTGATTGTGCCGGGCTGGCAAGGATCGCCAGAGGATCATTGGCAAAGCCATTGGCAGAACAGCCTGCCGAACAGCGCGCGGGTGGAGCAGGCCGACTGGCTGACGCCGCGTCGCGAGGATTGGGTCGCGGCGCTGGCCGAAGCGATCGATGCCGACAGCACGCCGGTGATCCTGATTGCCCACAGCCTGGGTTGCATCACCGTGGCCCATTGGGCGGCTACTGCGCCGTTGCAGGCGTTGCGTCAGGTTCGCGGGGCCTTGCTGGTGGCGCCTGCCGATGTCGAGCGCCCGGCCTGCGTGCCTGCGTTGCGTAACTTTGCACCGATTCCGACGCACCTGCTGCCGTTCCCGAGCCAGGTGGTGAGTTCCGACAACGATGCCGCTGTCAGCGCTCCACGGGCGCTTGAATTGGCACGAAACTGGGGCGCCGAAGCGGGGATTCTGGCGGGTGCCGGGCACATCAACGTGAAGTCCGGTCACCATCGTTGGGAGCAGGGTTTTGCCTACCTGTATCGCCTGCAAAACCGCATGGAACATCACGCCCTGCGCCGCGCTTGAACCTCTTTATTATTTAAACGCCCCCGTCTCCCGGCGGTTCTGGGCGGGAGTCTGCCATGAGTTTGCATGAGTCTTTCGGTCAGCCCTTGCTGACCTTTCCCGACGCTGAAAAAAGCCCGTTGAGCATTCGCGCCAAGGCACTGGTGTTTGTCGACCCGCGCTCGCGACAGCTGCGCCAGGAGCTGGAGCAACTGGCGCCGCGCTCGATCTCGGTGTTGATTCGCGGTGAAACCGGCAGCGGCAAAGAGCTGCTGGCACGGCACATTCACCGAGCCAGTGATCGCGGCGGTCTGTTCGTATCGGTCAACTGCGGCGCTATCAGTCCAACCTACGCCGATGCCGAGTTGTTCGGTTATACCGGCGGCAGTTTCAGTGGTTCGGCCAGCAGTCGCGCCGGCTGGTTTGGTTCGGCCAATGGCGGCACGTTGTACCTGGATGAAATCGGCGATTTGCCGTTGCCGATTCAGATCAAGCTGCTCGCCGCGCTGGAAAATCACGAAGTCACCCGCGTCGGTGCACAGCAACCGAGCCCGGTGGATGTGCGCCTGGTGGCAGCGACCAGCATCGATCTGGCGCAAGCCGTGGCCGCTGGCAAATTCCATGAGCGGCTCTACCACTACCTCAGCGAAGGTCGGCTCGAATTGCCGGCCTTGCGTGAGCGAGTCGGTGACATTCAGTCATTGGCCGAGTATTTCCTCGGTATCTACAGCCAGCGCCTCGACCTGCCGGTGCCGTTTATCAGCGACGCGGCCCAGCAGGTTCTGGAACGGCACAGCTGGCCGGGCAATACCCGTGAACTGGAGAACGTCATTCACTTTGCCTTGCTGGTGAGCAGTGGCGAGGAAATTCTTCCGGAGCATTTGAATTTGCCCCAGGTGGTTGCGCCATTGGAGTTGATCGAGCGAGAGGCAACGCAGGTGATCACCTCCGGTTCTGCCGGCGAGCGCGCAGCGCTTAAACGTTTGCTCGAAAACTTGACGCAAACCCTGTAGCAGCTGGCGTAGCCTGCGTTCGGCTGCGAAGCAGGCGTAAAACGGTTGAAACCATTTTTGCTGAAGAGTCGCGGTGTCTGGATGACGGCCGCTGCGCGCCCGAGCGCAGGCTACGCCAGCTGCTACAGAGCTCGTGATTGTCACGTGAGAAAAATGGAATATGAAAGTGAATAAAAGATATTGTTCGGGAATAAAAAATCTCGGTATCGTCCGCACCACACCAGCGATAGCCCTTCACTGGCATTTCATTTTTTAGCCGTTGTCGATAACGACAAATAAGGACACTGCATGAAAAAGGTTCTGTTGTTCACCGCATTGGCGGCTGCCCTGACTGCGGGCCTGGCCCAGGCTGGCGAGAAACTGGTGGTTGCCGCAACGCCGGTGCCGCACGCCGAGATCCTCGAGCTGATCAAACCGACCCTCGCCAAAGAAGGCGTGGATCTGGAAATCAAGGTCTTCACCGACTACGTACAACCGAACGTGCAGGTCGATCAGAAGCGTCTGGACGCCAACTACTTCCAGACCCTGCCGTACCTGAAAAGCTTCAACGAAGGCAAAGGCACTCACCTGGTGACCGTGATCGGCGTCCATGTTGAACCGTTCGGCGGCTACTCGAAGAAAGTCAAAACCCTGGCTGAGCTGAAAGACGGCGCAACCATCGCTATCCCGAACGAAGGCAGCAACAGCGGCCGCGCGCTGATCCTGTTGCAGAAAGCCGGCCTGATCGAATTGAAAGATCCGAAAAACGCCCTGGCGACTCCGAAAGACATCGCCAAGAACCCGCACAACTTCAAGTTCAAGGAACTGGAATCGGCGATGCTGCCGCGTGTGCTGGATCAGGTCGACCTGGACATGATCAACACCAACTACGCGCTGGAAGCGGGTTTGAACCCGGCTAAAGACGCACTGGTGATCGAAGGTGCGGATTCGCCCTACGTGAACTTCCTGGTCGCGCGTCCAGACAACAAGGACAGCGTAGCGATGCAGAAGCTGGCCAAGGCCCTGACCAGCCCTGAAGTGAAGGCATTCATCGCCAAGAAGTACAACGGCGCGGTACTGYCGGCGTTCTGATTGAGCGGTAAACCCCTTCGAGGTTTCAACGCCGGCGGCTTTCGATAGCGTCGGCGTTTTTTATTGAGGGAGTCAATTTCAAGAATTGAGTCTGGCCTGAAAATCACCCCTCACTCTAACTAGCCCCGCGTATTCAACGCCCGGCGTAACGCCGTCAGTATTTAAAAGTTTCTTTTTATACCTTTAAAGTCGATCTCTGCCGGGTTGTTATCCACAGCCCAATGGACTGCGCCACCGTCGCTTACCCTGCGGCGTTCAGGATCTTCAATGACGTTCGATTACGCTTTCATCCTCAGCACCCTGCCGGCGTTTCTGCGCGCCGTAGGCGTGACGCTGCAGGTCGGTCTGATCGCCATCGGCACTTCGTTGCTGGTCGCCCTGATCAACGCGACGCTCCTGGTGTTCCGCACGCCGTACTTGCAGCGCCTGGTGGCGTTGTACGTGGAGCTGGCGCGCAACACGCCGCTGCTGATTCAACTGTTCTTCGTCTACTTTGCGTTACCTGCGCTTGGGGTGAAGGTTTCCGGCTTTGCCGCGGC
Organism: Pseudomonas sp. 05T35; assembly: GCF_056396605.1. NCBI lineage: Bacteria > Pseudomonadati > Pseudomonadota > Gammaproteobacteria > Pseudomonadales > Pseudomonadaceae > Pseudomonas > Pseudomonas sp. 05T35. Next base: position 20,061 of record NZ_JBFTLU010000026.1, on the reverse strand, counting down.
GATCATCACCATGACCTTTCTTGGCGGAGCCTACCTCACCGAAGTGTTGCGGGCCGGCGTTGAAGCGGTGCCTGCGGCGCAACTGGAATCGGGGCGCTCCATCGGCTTGTCTCGCTGGCAATTGCTGCGCTACGTGATCCTGCCGCAAGCGGGGATCCTCAGCCTGCCATCGCTGTTTGCCAACTTCATTTTCCTGCTCAAGGAAACCACCGTGGTCTCGGCGGTGGCGGTGCCGGAGATTCTCTACACCACCAAGAGCTACATCGCGCTGTACTACAAAACCTACGAAATGCTCGCCGTGCTGACGCTGACCTGCGTGTTGCTGTTCTTGCCGTTGTCGCTGCTGCTCAGCCGCCTGGAAAGGAGGCTCCAGCATGGCCAGTTCGGGTCTTGAGTTGCTTTGGGTGTCTTTGCCGCAGTTAGGCAAAGGCGCTGCGCAAACCTTGTCGATTTCGTTTTTGAGTATCGCGATCAGTACCGTGGGCGGAGTGCTCTACGGCGTGCTGTGCAGTCTGAATTCGAAGTGGTTGAACGCGTTGCTGCGAGTCTATCTGGAGCTGTTCCGGGCAATCCCGGTGCTGGTCTGGCTGTATTTGCTGTTCTTCGGTCTGCCGATCTTTTTCGGCCTGAGCTTGCCGAGTTTCTGGTGCGCGGTGCTGGTGCTGTCGTTGTGGGGCGCCAGTGAAGTCGGTGAAGTGGTGCGCGGCGCACTGCATTCCTTGCCCCGTGGCCAGCGTGAAGCGGGGCTGTCGATCGGGCTGTCCGGYCCCCAGCTGTTCGGTTRCGTGTTGCTGCCCCAGGCACTGAAACGCATGACGCCACCGACCATCAACGTCTACACGCGGATCATCAAGACCAGCTCGCTGGCGGTGTTGATCGGCGTGGTCGACGTGATCAAGGTTGGCCAGCAGATCATCGAGCGTACCTACGAGTCGGTGTTGATCTACGGCGCGTTATTCCTGTTTTTCTTCTTTATCTGCTACCCGCTCTCGGCCGCTTCCCGCGTGCTGGAACGGCGCTGGACGCAAGCATGAGCGCATTGATCGAGTTCAAGGGTTTCAACAAGTTCTTCGGTGAGCATCAGGTCCTCAACGGGATCGACTTGAGCGTCGAAACCGGCGAGGTGATCGTCATTCTTGGTCCCAGCGGCTGCGGCAAAAGCACATTGCTGCGTTGCCTCAACGGTCTGGAAGTCGCCCACAGCGGCGAGTTGCGTTTCGCCGGGCGCGAGTTACTGAACAAGACCACCGATTGGCGCGAAGTGCGCCAGCAGATCGGCATGGTGTTCCAGAGTTATCACCTGTTTCCGCACATGAGCGTGCTCGACAATCTCCTGCTCGGCCCGCTCAAGGTGCAAAAACGCCCACCGCGCGAAGCTCGCGAGCAAGCGTTGGCGCTGCTGGAACGGGTCGGCCTGGCGGACAAGCGCGAGGCTTTCCCGCGCCAGCTTTCCGGTGGTCAGCAGCAACGCATCGCCATCATCCGCTCACTGTGCATGAACCCGCAGGTGATGCTGTTCGATGAAGTCACCGCGGCCCTTGACCCGGAGATGGTCAAGGAAGTGCTGGAAGTGATTCAGGGCCTGGCCCGCGACGGCATGACGCTGTTGATCGTGACTCATGAAATGGCCTTCGCCCGTGCGGTGGCCGACCGCATTGTGTTCATGGACGCCGGGCGCATCCTCGAACAAAACCCTCCCGAGATTTTCTTTACGAACCCGCAAACCGCACGAGCGCAGCAGTTCCTGGAGAAGTTCTCCTACGTCGAAGCACTGCCCAAAAAGACTCTTGAAAAGGAATTGGAACTGTCATGAAAACTGCCAAGTCTTCACTGCTGCTACTCCCATTGTTCGGCCTCGCGCTGTTGGCCGGGTGCAATAAATCCGAAGCGCCTGCCAAACCTGCGGCCTCTACTGCCAGCGTGGCGCCGGCGGCCAGCTACCTGGAAAAAATCAAAGCCCGGGACAAGCTGATCGTTGGTGTATTCACCGACAAACCGCCGTTCGGCTTCGTCGATGAAGCCGGACGCTACGTGGGGTTTGACACCGACATCGGCCGTCAATTTGCCAAGGACCTGCTGGGCGACGAGAACAAGGTCGAGTTCGTCGCGGTCGAGCCGGCGAGTCGGATTCCGTTCCTGCAAAGCGACAAGGTCGACCTGATCCTCGCCAACATGACCGTCACCCCGGAGCGCAAGGAAGCGGTGGAATTCACCAACCCGAACCTCAAGGTCGCGGTGCAGGCGCTGGTGCCGCAGGCAAGTTCGGTCAAAAGCCTTGATGACCTGGCCACCCKCACCACTATCGTCACCACCGGCACCACTGCCGATATCTGGCTGACCAGGAACCACCCGGACTGGAAGCTGCTGAAGTTCGAGAAAAACTCCGAGTCGCTGCAAGCCCTGGCCAGCGGTCGCGGCGATGCATACGCGCAAGACAATCTGGTGCTGTTCAGCTGGGCCAAGCAGAACCCGGGCTACCGCGTGCTGACCGAAACCCTGGGGGCCGAGGCCCCGATTGCGCCTGCGGTGAAGAAGGGCAACATCGAGCTGCGTGACTGGGTCAACGCCGAGCTGGCGAAGCTGGGTGAAGACAAATACCTGCTCAAGCTTTACGACCAGTACGTGCGTAAAGAGCTGAGCGATGATACCCAGCCTGAGAGCGTGATTGTCGAAGGCGGGAAGTGGCAGGGGTAATTCCGGGCCTTTGTAGTGATCTTACGGTCGCCATCGCGAGCAGGCTCGCTCCCACAGGGGATCGTCGGTGGGCACTTAGTTTTGTGTTCAGTGCAGATCAGTGTGGGAGCGAGCCTGCTCGCGATGGGGTTTGCCAGTCGCCAATCAATCCGGCCAGTTCCACGCAGGTTCGTCCAGCATCCCCTGGCCGACGATCCCCGTCTGGCCGAAATTTTTCTCCAGCACGATGGCGTTGCATTCGGGGGCTTGCTGCAATGCTGCGATCAAGCGGCTGGCGTGGGACACCACCCACACCTGGCACTGCTCCGAAGCGCGGATGATCAGCCGCGCCAATGCCGGCAGCAGGTCCGGGTGCAGGCTGGTTTCCGGTTCGTTGAGCACCATCAGCGTCGGCGGCCTTGGCGTCAGCAGGGCGGCGATCAGCAGCAAGTAGCGCAAGGTCCCGTCCGACAGCTCGGCGGCGGACAGTGGTCGCAGTAATCCTTCCTGATAAAACTCGATGGCAAACCGCGCGCCTTGCAGCGGCTGGATGTTCAGTCGGGCGCCGGGGAATGCATCGCTGATCGCCGCGTGCAGCGCCTCGGGATCACCGATTTCCATGATGGTTTGCAATGCTGCCGCCAGGTCGCGGCCATCGTGATGCAACACCGGCGTGCGCGTGCCCAGTTGTGGTTGACGAACCGGCGCCTCGGCGTCGCTGCGAAAGTGATCGTAAAAGCGCCAGCGGCGAATGAACTCACGCAACTGCAATACCTCTGGCGAGGCGTGCAGGCTGCCGACCTGATCGAACAGGCTGTCGAATGCCGGTGTGTGCTGGGCCAGCACCTCCCAATCGCGCTCGACCCGCGAGCGAATCACCGCCCCTGCACGATTCACCAGCAGACTCGCCGGGCGGTACAGCGGCCCCGACCAGATGCATTCACGCTTGATTTCCGGGTCCAGGGAAAATTCTGAGCGCGACGGTTCCGGCAGGCCAAGGGCAATTGCGTAACTGAAATCCTCACCGGCAAAGCCCAGCCGCAAGCGCTTGGGCGACCGGCGCACGCTGGCTTCGACTGCCACCTCACCGTTGCGCATGCGCCGGCTGATGTTTTCCGGCCCGGCCCAGAAGGTCGAATCCAGCCCACCCTCGCGCGCGAGTGCGTTGACCACGCCGCCCTGAGCGGTTTCGGCCAATAGCCGCAGAGCGCGGTAGAGGTTGGACTTGCCGCTGCCATTGGGCCCGGTGATGAGATTCAGGCGCCCGAGCGGGATCACCAATTTATTGATCGAGCGGTAATTGGCCACCGCTAGGGTTTTGAGCATCCGGGAGCTCCTGCTGTGTTGCTCGGCAGTGTGCCTTATTGTCGGCAGAACGATGATCCTCAAAAGTGTGCGGTTGTTGCTGTGCAACGCCGGTCCCGGACGGAAGTTCGTCGTTGGCCTGAGTTTCTTTGCCCTGCTGGCTGCGAGGCCTTCGGCAAGGCGCTGCACCAGCGCATAGACGAGCTGAGGGCCGAGCTGCGCCGGAATTCCTTGTCGACCTGAATGGAGCGCGGGAACGATTATGCCTAAGAGGCTTTACGCCAGACACTCGCCAACCAAGGCTGCTGATCACGTGGCAGCCCGGCCGGCCGGTAGTAATGCTCCAGCTCGACAAACCCCGCTGCTGTCAGCAACGTTTGCCACGCCGCCAGGTCGTGATACGCCCCAAAGCGCGGGCCATTCCAGCCTTCGCGGTTATCCCCGCGCGGATTCGAACTGAACAACACACCGCCTGGCTTCAACGCTCCGTGCAACTGCTTCAGCACCCGAGGCAATTCCTGAACAGGAACATGAAACAGCACCGCGTTGGCGAAGATCCCGTCGAAGCGTTCGGTCGGCAGATCGAGCTTCAGAAAGTCTTGCTGCCAGACCTCACAGCCGCTGTCTTCGCGGGCCATCTGGGCGAACCGCTCCGAACCGTCGAGGCCTATGGCGATGTGGCCCATGCGGGTGAAGGTTTGCAGATCGCGGCCCGGGCCACAGCCGAAATCGAGCAGGGTGAACGGTGCCGTGCCCCGAATATGTCGCAACAGTGCGTCGACGTTCTGGCTGACATCGTGGTTGCGTGTGCCTTCACGAAAACTCTCCGCCACCTGATCGTAATGGCCAAGAGTGGTCGCGGTGATCTGTTTGAGGTCGTCGGGGGTGTGTTTCATGGCGGCTGCGCAGGCAAAGGGTGAGTTCGCCGAATATACGCCATGACGAGGATGGCTGCTTCGCCGCCAATCGCGAGCAAGCTCGCTCCCACACTGGGCCGTGTCGACCCCCACAATTTCGTGTTCACCGAGTATCCAATGTGGGAGCGAGCCCGCTCGCGATAGCAGTTCTATTGGCGCCGCATCACTTCAGGCAGACTCAGCGCTTGTTCAACCCCCGCGCCAACCGATCCCCTCCCAACTGAATCACCGCCACCAGAATCACCAGCAACACGATCACCGTCAGCATGATCTGGCTATCAAACCGCTGATACCCGTAGCGGTACGCGATATCCCCCAAACCACCAGCACCAATCGCTCCGGCCATCGCCGAGGAATTGATCATGGTCACCAGCGTGATGGTGAAACCACCGACGATTCCCGGCAGCGCCTCGGGCAACAACACATGCCAGACGATATGCCAGCGTCGGCAACCCATGGCCTGGGCAGCCTCGATCAGTCCGTGGTCGACCTCGCGCAAGCTGACCTCGGCGATGCGCGCAAAGAATGGCGTGGCGGCGATGGTCAGCGGCACCACGGCGGCCCAGACGCCGTAGGTGGTTCCGACGATCAAGCGGGTGAAGGGGATCAGCGCGACCATCAGAATCAGGAACGGGATCGAGCGGAACAGGTTGACGAAGGCCCCCAGCGCACGGTTCAGCGCAGGCGCTTCATAGATSCCGCCYTTGGYGCTGGTGACCAGRATCACCGCCAGCGGAATACCCGCCAACAACGCGATCAACGACGATACGCCGACCATCAGAAACGTGTCGATAACGCCCTGCAACAATCGATCAAACCACATAACCCAGCACCTCCACCTGTTGCGCCCAGTGACGGGCGCGCTGGCGCAACTCTTCGGCGTCCAAGGACGAACCGGTTACTGCCAACAACAATTGACCAAGGGCGTGGCCCTGAATCCGTTCGACGCCACCTTGCAGCAAGCGCACGCGACCGCCGAGCGCACTGAACAGCGCCGCCAGGTCGGGCTCATCAGTGCTGTTGCCGGTGAACTGCAAGCGCAGCACTACCGCGGATTCCGACGAGTGCGGTTGCGCCTGCAAGCGGCTTTGCAGTTCTTCCGGCAAGCCGTGTTGCAGAGGCGCCAGCAGGGTTTTGCTGACCTCGTGCTGCGGGTTGCCAAACACTTCCCAGACCGGTCCTTGCTCGACGATTCGTCCGTGTTCGAGCACCACCACCCGATCACAAATGTCGCGGATTACCGCCATTTCGTGGGTGATCAGAATGATCGTCAGCCCGAGGCGCTGATTGATCTCGCGCAACAGGCCGAGGATCGATTGCGTGGTTTCCGGGTCGAGGGCCGAGGTGGCCTCATCGCAAAGCAGAATCTCCGGGTCGTGCACCAGCGCCCGGGCGATGCCGACACGCTGTTTTTGCCCACCCGAGAGCTGCGCCGGATAGGCCGCGTGTTTGCCTTGCAGGCCGACCAGTTCCAGCAGCTCACGAACTTTCTGTTCACGCTCGGCTTTCGGCACGCCCGCGACCTTGAGCGGCAGCTCGACGTTCTGCCACACGGTTTTGGCCGACATCAGGTTGAAGTGCTGGAAGATCATGCCGATCCGCCGCCGCAGCGCCACCAGACGGTCTTCATCGAACTCGCCGATGTCCACCTGATCGATCAGCACCCGACCGGTACTCGGTTGTTCGAGGCGGTTGATGGTGCGGATCAGCGAGGACTTGCCGGCACCGCTGCGGCCGATGATGCCGAACACTTCACCGTGCTGGATCGCCAGGTCAATGCCATGCAGCGCAGCGACCGGGCCTTGTTGGCCGTTGTAGGTTTTGCCCAGGCCGATAAAGCGTACATGGGCGCGATTGAGCTCGGGGTGCAGTTCGGTCTGTTCAGCGCTGCGAGACGGCGGGATTTGCAGTTGAAGCTGGGCGTTGGCGGCATTCATGGTCAGCCTTCCCAGCCAGCTTGGTAGAGCTTGCCGTGGGCTTTATCCAGCGCGGCGCGAACCACCGGCGAATGCTGGTAGATGTCGACGAACTTGATCAGGCGCGGGTCGGTTTTGCTTTTTGGCTGGATCACGAACTGGATCACGTATTCCTTGTGATCGAGGCCGTCGAACAGCAGCGCCGAGCCGGCATCGAAGGTCTTGGCCAGACGAATGTAGGCCGGGTAGCCCTGCACCAGATCGGCGTCGTCATACGCGCGCACCAGTTGCACGGCTTCAACCTGAAGGATTTTCAGTTTTTTCGGGTTGGCGACGATGTCGTCTTCGGTCGCCTTGTAACCCACCCCCGGTTTGAGGCTGATCAACCCGGCCTTGGCCAGCAGTTGCAAGCCGCGACCGCTGTTGATCGGGTCGTTGGCGATGGCCACGCTGGCGCCCTCGGGAAGCTCGTCGAAGCTTTTGTATTTCTTCGAGTACAGGCCGACGTTGTTGATGATGCCCGGCGCAAACGGCACCAGATCAAACCCGGCAGCGGCCTTGGCGTTTTCCAGAAACGGAATGTGCTGGAAGTAGTTCACATCAATGTCGCCCGAGGCCAGGCTGACGTTCGGTGCGATCCAGTCGCTGAACTCCACCAGCTCGACCTTCAGGCCTTGTTTGCCGGCCTCTTCGACCGCTGCTTCCAATGGGATAGCGAACGCGGCGGTGGTGCCGATTTTCAGCGGTGCGTCGGTGGCAAACGCTACCGAGCTGAAGAGGCCGAGGGCCAGGGCCAGTGCTTTGACTGGGTGTTTTAAGAGCTTCTTGGTCATGATGGTTATTCCAGTCAGTGCATGAAATGTGGGGTGTCTGGTCGGGCCTCATCGCGAGCAGGCTCGCTCCCACGGTTGGAATGCGTTCCCCTGTGGGAGCGAGCCTGCTCGCGATGCTTTTAGCGTCGGAACGCAGAGCCAGTGTGTTGCTTGGGCAAATACGCCTCTGCGTGAAACAGCTTTTCGCGCAAGGTGCCTTCGTCATAAGCGGTCTTGTACGACCCGCGGCGTTGCAGCTCGGGAATCACCAGATCGATGAAATCGACATAGCTTTCCGGGGTGACGATGCGGGTCAGGTTGAAGCCGTCCAGGTCGGTTTCCGTGATCCAGGATTCCAGCTCATCGGCGACCTGTTCAGGCGAACCGACCACGGTGATGTAGCGGCCGCCCAAGGCGTGTTGCTCCAGCAACTTGCGTCGGGTCCAGTCGTTGTTTTGCAGGTTTTTTGTGGCGGACTGGATGGCGTTGCTTTTCACGTACTGGATCGGTTCATCGAGTTCGTATTCGGAAAAGTCGATCCCGGTGGACGCCGAGAAATGCGCCACCCCAGCCTCGGCGCTGGCGTAGCTCAGGTACTCGGCGTGCTTGGCCCAGGCCAGCTCCTCGGTTGCACCGACGATCACGTTCAGCCCCATGAAGACCTTGATGTCCTCGGGGTTGCGCCCGGCAGCGGCGGCGCTGGCGCGGACCTTGTCCACCTGTGCCTTGGTCGAGGCCTTGTTCTGGCCGCTGATGAACACGCACTCGGCGTGTTGCCCGGCGAACACCAGGCCACGATCCGAACTGCCGGCCTGAAACAGCACCGGCGTGCGCTGCGGCGAGGGTTCGCAGAGGTGATAACCCTCGACCTGATAGAACTCGCCGTGGTGCTCGACCTTGTGCACTTTGCCCGGTTGGGCGTAGACCCGTTGCTCGCGGTCGTTGATCACCGCATCGTTTTCCCAGCTGCCTTCCCAGAGTTTGTACAGCACCTGGAGGTACTCATCGGCCTGGTCGTAACGCCGGTCATGCTCGACCTGTTCGCTCAGGCCCATGGCCTTGGCAGCGCTGTCGAGGTAGCCGGTGACGATGTTCCAGCCGACCCGGCCACGGCTCAGGTGATCGAGGGTCGACAGACGCCGGGCGAACAGGTACGGCGGCTCATAGGTCAKGTTGGCGGTCAGGCCGAAGCCGAGGTTCCTGGTTACCGCGGCCATGGCCGACACCAGCAGCAGCGGGTCGTTGACCGGCAACTGGATCGACTCCTTGAGCGTTACATCGACCGAGTGCTGATAGACGTCGYACACCCCGACGATGTCGGCGATGAACAGCCCGTCGAACAAGCCACGCTCCAGCAACTGCGCGAGCTCGGTCCAGTACTCGACGGACTTGTACTGGGTCGAGTTGTCCCGTGGATGAGTCCACAGGCCATGGTTGATGTGCCCGATGCAGTTCATGTTGAAGGCATTGAGCAGGATCTTTTTTTTCTTTGTCAGAGGCGAGGGCATCAAATAGTCCCTCGCAGCGGCGGGTTTTCATCGTTGAGGTAGTAGTTGCCAATCGCGTGGTACTTCCAGCGCACCGGGTCGTGCAGGGTGTGCACGCGGGCGTTGCGCCAGTGACGATCCAGCCCGTGCTCGGCCAGGGTGGCCTGGCTACCGGCCAGTTCGAACAGCGTGCTGCCGGCCGCCAGGGAGATCTCGGTGCTGATGGCACGCGCTTCGGCCACGGCAATCGAGGCCGCCGCGATCGTTTCTGCGTTGGTGTCGGCCTGGGCGCGGTCGAGGAATTCTCCTGCACGTTCCAGCAGTGCTTCCGTCGCGTGCAGGCGAATGCTCAGGTGGCCAAAGCTTTTGATTGTCAGCGGGTCTTCGGTGGCGTTGTCATTGCCCGAGTCGATCCACGGGCGGGTTTTGCTCCGTACGAAATGCAGCGCGTCTTCATACGCGGCGCGAGCGATGCCGGTGTCGATGGCTGCATGGAGAATCTGCGCCAACGGGCCGACCGGGGTTGGACGTTCGAAGGCGCTTTGAAACGGGATCACGTCGTCTGCCGAGACGTAGACGTCTTCGAACACCACCGAACCGCTGCCGGTGGTGCGTTGGCCGAAGCCGCTCCAGTCATCGATGACCGTCAGGCCCTGGCTGTCACGYGGGACGAAGGCCAGTTGCTGGACGCCGTATTCATCGACCACCGTGGTCGGAATCCGTTGTGCGTAAATCGCCCCGGTGGCGTAGAACTTGCGGCCGTTGATGCGAAAACCGTCGCCATCGGGAGTCAGGCTGGTGACCCGGTGATGAGCGGTTTTGGTCCCGAGTTCGGCCARTGCATTGCCGAAGCGCTGACCGGCGAGGACTTCGGCGTACAGGCGTTTTTTCTGCTCGGATGTACCGTTTACGCGCAGCACTTCGAGGGCATAAAAGTGGTTCTGCGGGATCTGCCCCAGCGAACCGTCGGCCTGGGCGATCAGTGCGATGACTTTGGCCAGGGTGACGTTGGAAACCCCCGCACCGCCGTATTCCCTGGGCACGCTGATGCCCCACAGGCCGGAGCGCGAAAAGACTTCCAGTTCGGGGTAGGGCAGGCGTCGTTCACGGTCGCGCAGGGTGCTGTCGCGTTTGAAGTCTTCAGCCAGGTCGCTGGCGATGACAAGGGCTTGTTCATCGCTGGTAATGACCGCGACGGGGTGAGAAAGAGTCATGTGTTTCTCCAGAGATCTGGTCAAAAGTGTTCTGGTCGTTCAGATCCAGGAATGCCGTGCGGGTAAAGTGCCGTTCAGGTGATAAGTGCCCACGGCGTGGTACTTCCAGCGAACCGGATCGTGCAGGGTGTGCACGCGGGCGTTGCGCCAGTGGCGATCGAGGTTGAACTCGGCGAGGGTGGCGCGGCTGCCGGCCAGCTCGAAGAGCTTTTCGCTGGCCAGCAGCGAGATCTCGGTGGTCAGCACCTTGGCCTCGGCGACCGCAATCGAGGCGCGGGCAGCGGACTCGGCGGTGACCGGCGCGGCGCTGACTTGATCGAGCACGTTCCCGGCTTTGCGCAGCAGCGCTTCGGCGGCGTGCAGCTCGATTTTCAGTTTGCCGATGTCGGCAATTACGTAGAGGTCATCGCTGGCGCGTTCGACGTTGGCGTCGATCCACGGCCGTGYGCGTTCGCGAACGAAGCTGATGGCGTCATCGATGGCGCCGCGGGCAATACCGGCGTCGATCGCGGCTTGAATCAGCTGTGACACGGCGCCCTGGATGTTCGGGCTGTCGTTGATCCGCCAGTTTTCCACCACCAGATCGGCATCGACCCGCACATTGTTCAACAGCACGGTGCCGCTGGCCGTGGTGCGTTGGCCGAAGCCCGACCAGTCGTCGACGATGCGCAGCCCCGGAGTACCGCGACGGACGAAGGCGATGACTTGCTTGCCGTCGTCGTTCAGTGCCTTGACCGCGACCCAGTGCGCGAACAGTGCGCCCGTGGAGTAAAACTTCTGGCCATTGATGACGTAGCCATCACCGTCGGCGGTGATGCGGGCCTTGAGTTCCAGGGTGTTTTTGGTGCCGCGTTCGGGGCCTGCGTTACCGATCCGCCAACCGTCGAGCACGCTCTGGAACAGCTGCTCTTTTTGCCGTTCGTTGGCGGTGTGCTGGAGCAGGTTGAGAATGCCGAAGTGGTTCTGCGGGATTTGCCCGAGTGCCGGGTCGGCCGCGGAAATGATCGCGAAGACTTCGGCGATGGTGACGAATGAAACCTCGGGGCCGCCGAACGCTTTGCCAATGGCAATACTGCCCAGGCCACTGCGGGTGAACTGTTCTATTTCCGCCCAGGGCAACTTGCGCTGTTGATCGCGTCGCGCGGCTTGCAAGCGGGCGACCTGAGCGAGTTCACGGGCTGCTTCGAGGGCTTGTGCGTCGTTGCGCAAAACGTGCGCGGGCAACAACAGCGGGGGAATGTCCAGATCACTCTGAACGTTTGCATCTGCCAGATTAGACATCAGCGCCGCTCCTTGGCTGCACGCAATGCCCTGGCGATGTGCACCGGGGTGATTATGTTCCTGACCATACCTACCTCACCTCTCATGGATAAACCGCAGCGTGCGGCGAAATCAAAATCAAGAAAGTCCGGTGGTCCGGTTTATATACCCTAAACGCGTATAAAAAATTAATAAACTAACTTTTAGGAATATGCATAGAAGGGTGTCATCAGCCCCTGTGGTTGTTCGCATGGGCGGATGTAACGCAACCCTGTAGCAGCTGGCGAAGCCTGCGTTCGGCTGCGTAGCAGTCGTAAATCCTGAAATCGCGATTAATCTGAATAAACGTTGTGTCCGATTTTGCGACTGCTGCGCAGCCGAACGCAGGCTGCGCCAGCTGCTACAGGGATCTCATCGATCGCAGGGTTCAGGGGGGCCTTCAGCACTTCCTGGCCGGTACTTTCAGGTAGGGATTGGCGCAGCCGACTTTCAAGGTGCGCGCCGGCGCCCAGCGCGAGTTGTTACCGACGCGGTCGAGGATGCAGTAGGTGACTTCCAGCCGGTTATCTTCACCGGCCTCGAGAATCACTGCCGACGGCACCCAGACGTTGATCGGGTGGCCGACTTCGTCGGGTTTGATCCTCGGCAAGTCCATGCGCACATCGCCCCAGCGCAGGGTGATTTCATCATCGGCCGCCATGTTCAGATAAGGTTCGATGATCAGCGGTACACCACGTTTGATCTGGTTCGGATTGACCCCGTGACGGCGAATCATCTCGGGAATACCCAATGGCTCCAGACGCTGGTTTTCATCTGCGCACAGGGTGTGTGGCTGACCACCCGGGCAGTCGAGTTTGACCTGGACCCGTTTCGTCGCGGACAGCGCCGGGCCTTGCCCGACTTGCATGAGCCGGTAGTGGATACGCGAGCTGCCATTGCGGATGAAACTCTCGGGAACCCGCAGGTTGAGTGGCTGACCGACATCTGCGCGGTTGAGCACCCTTGAGGCCACATAGCAGTTGTCCCAGAACAGTTCGATCAGATCACCTTCGTCCATGCTGGCATAAGGTGGTATTTCGATCAGCAGGTAAGCAGCGGAAGTGATGTTGACGGCAGAGCCGGGCGATTGCGTCAGGCCGGGAGCCGCCAGTTCAACTTTGTTCGACATACAAGTCATGTGTGTTCTCCTTGAAACATTGCAGCGAAGTCCATTTCGGAAGTGTCGAAGGCGTTAGGGTAGTAGGCGATTAACTATATTCAAGTACTGTGAAATACCTGTTAGCGCCTAGATAAGGGAGTGGTCGACGGGGTGTCAATAGACGCAAATTGAGAACGTGGGAATACCAGGCTATTCAGATATTTCCTACCTATAATTAGCGATCGATGGACATGCTGTTCGGCTTTTTCCTGGATGTGCTCGATTTGTGAGCCAGTGTTTCCAGTGTTTTTCGGCGTTGGATCAATCTGAGGGTGTTGGAGGTTACGTGGCGGGAGGATGTTGCAGGAGGTATCTATATACCGCTTTCGACTGGGGTGATTAATTAATTATGGACGTCGGTAGAAGGTGGGTTAGGCGAGTAAAGTCGTGTGGTAAATGTMACTTCCGTCCGTGGAAGTTGACAGTGGTTAATACGTTTCTGAAGGTGATTATCAACTTCAGGAGTTGAGAAACTTATTGAGGAATTGCCGGGTTCGTTCTTCTTTTGGATTGGCAAACAACGCTTTCGCTTCACCTTGTTCGACGATGACGCCCTTGTCGAAAAACACCACCCGGTTCGCCACATCACGAGCAAAACTCATTTCGTGGGTAACGATGACCATGGTGCGTTTTTCTTCGGCCAGACTGCGAATGGCCGCCAGCACTTCGCCGACCAGTTCCGGATCGAGCGCCGAGGTTGGCTCGTCGAAGAGGATCACTTCCGGCTCCATGGCCAGCGCCCGGGCGATTGCCACGCGCTGTTGCTGCCCACCGGACAGTCTGCGCGGATAGGCGTCTTCCTTGCCTGCCAGGCCGACCTTGGCCAGAAGTTTTCGGCCCAGCGCCAACGCTTGATCCTTCGGCATTTTCTTCACCACCAAAGGGCCTTCGATGACGTTTTCCAGAGCCGTACGATGGGGGAACAGATTGAAGTTCTGAAACACGAAGCCGACATGCTGGCGCAACCGGCGCACCAGGCTCTGCTGCTGGTTCAGCGGGCGGCTGCCATCGATCTCGATGTCGCCGACCTTGATCCGGCCGCTGGTGGGTTCTTCAAGAAAGTTCAGGCAACGCAGGAAGGTGGTCTTGCCCGAGCCGCTAGGGCCGATGATCGCCACCACCTCGCCTTCTTCAACCTTTAGATCGATGCCATTGAGCACCACTTGACCCTTGAACTGCTTTGTCAGTTTTTCCACGACAATCATGGGGTCAGGACTCCTGGTCGTGCCGATTGACCCGCTCTTCCAACTGGTTTTGCAGGTGCGAGAGCACCGTTGCAAGCACCCAGTAGATCAGTGCGGCGGCAAGATACATGGTGAAAATTTCGAAGGTGCGGGCGGTGATCAGCTGCGCCTGACGGAACAGTTCCGGTACCTGAATGGTCGCCGCCAGCGCAGTGTCCTTGACCAGCGAAATGAAGCTGTTGCCCAGTGGCGGCAACGCCGTTCGCGCAGCTTGCGGCAGGATGGCCCGGCGCAGGGTTTGCGCGCGGGTCATGCCGATACTGGCAGCGGCTTCCCACTGGCCGCGTTCGATGGAACTGATCGCGGCACGGAGGATTTCGCAGGCGTAGGCGGCCATGTTCAGCGAGAAGCCGATCAAGGCAGCCGGCAGCGGATCGAGTTCGATACCCAATTGCGGCAAGCCGTAATAGATCACGAACAGTTGCACCAGCAACGGCGTGCCGCGAAAGAACGACACGTAGATGCGAGCGATCCAGCTCACCAGCTTGAAGCGCGACAAGCGCATCAAGGCCAGGCTAAACCCCAGCAACAGACCAAAGAACATCCCGCCCAGGCTGAGGATGACCGTGAAATACGCGCCCTTGAGCAAAAAGGGCGCGGAGTCCAGCGCGAGTTGGAAAGCTTCTTCCATTATTGGGTGACGTCAGCGCTGAAGTATTTTTCCGAARGCTTTTTCAGCGTACCGTCGGCACGCAGCTTGTCGATGGCCTTGTTCACCGCAGCCAGCAGCTCAGGCTCGCCTTTGCGCAGGGCAATGCCGGCTTCCTGACGGGAGAACGGTTCGCCGGCGGCGGTGGTGTCCTTGGCCTTCCTGGCGTATTCCAGCGCGGCGAGGCGGTCGATCAGAATGACGTCGGTGCGGCCAACGCGCAGGTCCTGGAACTTGGTCGGATCATCTTCGTAGGTGCGGACTTCAGCGCCTGGCACATTGGCCTTTACCCACTGCTCATAGTTGGTGCCCAGGCCTACGCCGACTTTCTTGCCGGTCAGGTCGGCGGCGGTCTTGATGTTCAGCTCCGCAACCTTCTTCGTCAGCACCAGCGCCTGAATCCCGGAAACGGTGTAAGGCTCGGAGAAGTCATACTTCTTCTTGCGCTCTTCGGAGATCGTCACCTGGTTGATCACTGCGTCCAGACGCTTGGATTCCAGCGCCGCGAGGATGCCGTCCCATTTGGTCGGTTGCAGTTTGACCTTCACGCCCAGCTCTTTGGCCAGGGCTTCGGAGAACTCCACTTCGAAGCCGGCCAGTTTGCCGTTGGCATCGACGAAACTGAACGGTGGATAAGTGCCTTCCAGGCCGACGTTGATCACGCCGGCATCCTTGATTTTTTGCAGCTGCTCACCGGCCACCGCTTGCCCCAACAGGCCAGCACCGAGTACCAGGCCCAGCGAGCCCACCAGCAGATTTCGACGAAATGCGGAAAAATTCATGACAAGCCCCTGTGTTTTTTTAGGAAGACATTTTTTTGGAGAAGCAGGCAAAACCGGGAATTGAACGGCTGCAACATCGTGCCCTAAAAGCAGCGTATGCGTCTCGCGGCAATTGCGCCTGCGGCGGGACTATATGACGAGGCTTTTAGATGTGAAAATAATATAAATTCAGTTTGTTATTCTTTTTTGGAATATAAAGGCTTCGTGTAATTCCTTTGGTGAGGGAGCTTGCTCCCTCACCACAGAAGATCTTTTTCCGGCAGGCTCAAAACGCCGAGTTATAGGCAAACAACGCCGGCGCGCCGCCCGTGTGCAGGAAGATGATCGGGCCGTCATTGAAGCGCTGCCGGCCGATACCGTCGAGCAAACCGGCCATGGCCTTGCCAGTGTAGACCGGGTCGAGCAACAGCCCTTCCTGGCTGGCCAGCAACTTGACGGCCGCCAGGGTGCCGGCGTTCGGCTCGCCGTAACGCGGAGCGAAATACTCGTCCCACAATTGCACCTTGAAACTCGCCGGCAGGTTCACACCCAGCAGTTCGGCAGTGCGCTCGGCCAGGCCCTGGACTTTCGGCCGCTGGTCTTCGTCGCTGCGCGAAACGGTGACGCCGATCACCGGCAAGTCCGGCAGTACTTCGCTCAGCGCCAACGCCAGACCGCTGTGAGTGCCGGCGCTGCCCGAAGCCAACACCACGGCGGCGAACTCCAGGCCGCTGTCCTCGATTTGCCCGGCCAGCTCCAGTCCGGCTCGTACATAGCCCAGCGCGCCCAAGGCGTTGGAGCCGCCAATCGGCACCAGATAAGGTTTTTTGCCGTTACTGCGCAGACGCTCGGCCAGTGCCTGCAACTGTTGGTCGGCGTTATCGAGGTTCTCTACCAACTCGACCTTGGCATCGAACAAGTCCAGCAGCAGGCGATTGCCGTTGCCCAGGTAGTTAGCGTCATCAGTGCCGATCGGATTTTCCAGCAAGGCGATGCAGCCCAGGCCCAGCTTGGCGGCAAGCGCTGCCGTCTGGCGCACGTGGTTGGACTGGATGGCGCCAGCGGTGATCAGCGTATCGGCACCTTGCGCGAGCGCGTCGGCGGCAAGGTATTCGAGTTTGCGCAGCTTGTTGCCACCCATGGCCAACGGTGTCAGGTCGTCACGTTTGACGTAGACATCACGCCCGAGCCAGGCCGACAAGCGTTCGAGTTTTTCCAGAGCGGTAGCATTGGCAAGAAGGTCCAGACGATTAAAACGAGCCAGCTGTTGTTTGATCATGGGGCCGCACGGGTTGTGGGAGATGACTGGACTATAGGCAGGCCGATTTGCTCGGGCAACCGACAATGTCGCTTATGCCAAAAAGTGCTGAGAACAGCACAATTCGTTCTTAATTCCGTTTTGAGCGCATACCGTAAAGTGAATGCCGTTCAGGCGGCCTTACTGTCCGGCCGCCGCACGTGAGGAGTTTTACCGTGAGCCAGCGTTCCAGCCATTGGCAATTACAGACCATCGTCAGCCAACTGCGCACCGCCCGCGACCAGTGGCGTGCGCAGAACGGTCGCATCAGCGGCGAGCAGGGCGGGCGTGAGCTGCCATCGCGCGCGGCGATGGCGGAGATTCTCGAAGCACTGTGTGGAGCGTTGTTCCCGATGCGCCTGGGCCCGGTGGATCTGCGCGAGGAGAGTGAAGACTTCTACGTCGGGCATACGCTGGATGTGGCGCTGAATGCGCTGCTGGCTCAGGCGCGGCTGGAGTTGCGCTACGTCGCACGGCAAAGCGCCCAGGTCGATACCGAAGTCGAGGCGCGGGCGATCAGCCTGATCCAGGATTTCGCCCTGGCCTTGCCAGGTCTGCGCAGCCTGTTGGATTCCGATGTACTGGCGGCGTATCACGGTGACCCGGCAGCACGCAGTGTCGATGAAGTGCTGCTGTGCTATCCGGGGATTCTGGCGGTGATTCACCATCGTCTGGCCCACCATTTGTACCGCGCCGGGCTGCCATTGCTGGCGCGGATCAGTGCGGAAATCGCGCACTCGGCGACCGGCATCGACATTCACCCGGGCGCGCAGATCGGCCGCAGTTTCTTCATCGACCACGGCACGGGCGTGGTGATCGGCGAAACGGCGATCATCGGCGAGCGGGTACGCATCTACCAGGCCGTGACCCTCGGCGCCAAACGCTTCCCGGCCGATGAAGACGGCCAGTTGCAGAAGGGCCATCCGCGCCATCCGATCGTTGAAGACGATGTGGTGATCTATGCCGGCGCGACCATCCTCGGACGGATCACCATCGGCAAGGGCTCGACCATCGGCGGTAACGTCTGGCTGACTCGCAGCGTACCGGCCGGTTGCAACCTGACCCAGGCCAACTTGCAGCATGATGACGGGACGCAGAAGTAAGCCCTGAGGCTTTCACCGCCAGGTCTTCCGCTATCGCGAGCAGGCTCGCTCCCACATTGAATCTGTGTCAGCCCACAAAGTTGTGAACGACACGAACCCTGTGGGAGCGAGCCTGCTCGCGATTGGATTGAGGTGCACGCTTCATGAGTGCATCGTTCACCCCTCCAAGCGGTCAGATCCGCATGAATCCGCCGGTGTTCTACTTCGCGGCGACCTTCATTTTACTGTTCGGCCTGGTGGTCATCGCTTTCCCGCAAGAGTCCGGCGCCTGGTTGCTGGCGGCGCAAAACTGGGCAGCCAATACGGTCGGCTGGTACTACATGCTGGCGATGACCCTGTATCTGGTCTTCGTGGTGGTCACCGCCTTGTCTGGCTACGGCAAGATCAAGCTCGGTGCCGACCACGACGAGCCCGAATTCAGTTACCTGTCCTGGGCCGGCATGCTGTTTGCCGCCGGGATCAGCATCACGCTGTTCTTCTTCTGCGTGTCCGAACCGCTGACGCACATGCTGCAACCGCCGCAGGGTGAGGCCGGCACGGCGGATGCGGCACGCCAGGCGATGCAGGTGCTGTTTCTGCACTGGGGCCTGCACGGTTGGGGCGTGTTCGCGTTTGTCGGCATGGCGCTGGCCTACTTTGCCTATCGGCATAACTTGCCGCTGGCCTTGCGCTCGGCGCTTTATCCGCTGATCGGCAAACGCATCAATGGCCCGATCGGTTATGCGGTGGATGGCTTCGGCATCATTGCCACGGTGTTCGGTCTGGGCGCCGACATGGGCTTCGGCGTGTTGYACCTCAACTCCGGCCTCGACTACTTGTTCGGCATTGCCCACACCCAGTGGATTCAGGTCGGCCTGATCACGCTGATGATGGGCGCGGCGATCATCGTCGCCGTCGCCGGCGTCGATAAAGGCGTACGGGTGATGTCCGACATCAACATGCTGCTGGCCTGCGCGCTGTTGCTGTTCGTGTTGTTCGCTGGCCCTACCCAGCACCTGCTCAACACCCTGATCCAGAACCTTGGCGACTACCTCGGCGCCTTGCCGATGAAGAGTTTCGACCTTTACGCCTACGACAAACCCAGCGACTGGCTGGGCGGCTGGACGGTGTTCTACTGGGCGTGGTGGATCGCGTGGTCGCCGTTCGTGGGCCTGTTCATCGCACGTATTTCCCGTGGCCGGACCATCCGCGAATTCGTCTTCGGCGTGCTGTTGATTCCGCTCGGTTTTACCCTGGCGTGGATGTCGATCTTCGGTAACAGCGCCATCGACCAGGTGCTCAACCACGGCATGAGTGCCCTTGGCCTGTCGGCCATCGAGAACCCGTCGATGACCCTCTACCTGCTGCTGGAAACTTACCCATGGAGCAAAACGGTGATCGCCGTCACGGTGTTCATCAGCTTCGTGTTCTTCGTTACCTCGGCCGACTCCGGCACCGTGGTGCTCTCGACGCTGTCGGCCAAGGGCGGTAACGCCGATGAAGACGGGCCGAAATGGCTGCGGGTGTTCTGGGGCGCGATGACCGCGCTGGTCACCAGTGCATTGTTGTTTGCTGGCAGCATCGACTCGTTGAAGTCAGCGGTGGTACTGACCTCGTTGCCGTTCTCGCTGATTCTGTTGCTGATGATGTGGGGGCTCCACAAGGCGTTCTACCTCGAATCGCAAAAGCAGATCGCCCAGTTGCATTCGCTGGCGCCGGTTTCGGCATCGCGGCGTGGCAAGGGTGGCTGGCGTCAGCGCTTGAGCCAGGCCGTGCACTTCCCGTCGCGTGACGAGGTGTACCGTTTCCTCGACACGACGGTGCGTCCGGCGATTGAGGAAGTGACGGCGGTGTTCGCTGAAAAGGGTTTGAAGGTGGTCACCCAACCGGACCCGGCCAACGACAACGTCAGCCTGGAAATCGGTCATGGCGATCAGCCTCCGTTCATCTACCAGGCGCAAATGCGCGGTTACTTCACGCCGTCCTTCGCCCGTGGCGGGATGGGCTCCAAAGAGCTCAACAACCGTCGCTACTACCGGGCTGAAGTGCACCTGAGCGAAGGCAGTCAGGATTACGATCTGGTGGGCTACACCAAGGAGCAAATCATCAACGACATCCTTGATCAGTACGAGCGGCACATGCAGTTCCTGCATCTGGTGCGCTGACCGAGGCCGGTGCTGCTCAGGCGATGTTCAAGGTCATGAACAGCACCAGAGCGGCCACCGGTACGCTGAACACCATGAAGC
>NZ_JBFTLU010000025.1:0-18695 GCF_056396605.1 Pseudomonas sp. 05T35 | reverse complement strand
CCTTTTTCCGGGGTGCTTCGTCGGCAGATCGCCCGCCAGGATGAAACCCTCGCGGTGGGTGCGTTGCTCGGCATCGTGGTCGACGGCGAGGCCAGCGAGGTCGAGATCGATGCAGTCGTCGAGCAGTTTCAGGCCACGTTCGTGCCTGGGGACGGCGCCGAGGAGGACCGCGGGCCGAAGCCGCAAAAAGTCGAGCTGGACGGGCGTTTGATCCGTTACTTCGAACGCGGCGAAGGCGGGGTGCCGTTGGTGCTGGTGCACGGTTTTGGCGGTGACCTGAACAACTGGATGTTCAATCATGAAGCATTGGCCGCCGGGCGCCGGGTGGTTGCCCTGGACCTGCCGGGCCATGGCGAGTCTACCAAGCAGCTTGAGCGCGGAGACCTGGATGAGCTGAGCGGCGTAGTGCTGGCACTGCTTGATCACCTGGACATTCCCGCAGCGCATCTGGTGGGGCATTCCATGGGCGGAGCGGTGTCGCTGAACATTGCGCGTCTGGAACCGCAGCGGGTACGGTCCTTGATCTTGATCGGCAGCGCTGGTCTGGGGGAGGGCATCAACGGCGATTACCTGGAAGGTTTTGTCGAGGCTGCCAACCGCAATGCCCTCAAGCCACAGTTGGTGAAACTGTTCTCCAATCCCGAGCTGGTCAACCGGCAGATGCTCGAAGACATGCTCAAGTACAAGCGCCTGGAAGGAGTGGGCGCGGCCCTGCGCCTGCTGGTATCAGGCGTGTTCAAAGACGGATCGCAACAGCTCGATCTGCGCGGCGTGGTGCAGGACGGCCAGCAGCCAGTGTTGCTGATCTGGGGCAGTGACGACGCGATTATTCCGGCGAACCACAGCGCCGGGCTTAAGGCCCAGGTCGAGGTACTGCCAGGTCAGGCGCACATGGTGCAGATGGAAGCGGCCGAGCAAGTCAATCGATTGATTCTGGACTTTGTGCAACAGCACTGACGCCCCTCCTGGCGACCTCTCGCGGGGTGCCAGGAGCAACTATTTCAAGGAGATTTCGCGATGAGCCTTTCAAACAATCCGCAACGCAGTATGCGTGCCGCTGTCTGGCACGGCCGCCACGATATCCGTGTCGAAGACGTTCCGCTACCAATAGCGCCACCTGCCGGCTGGGTGCAGATCCGCGTGCAGTGGTGCGGCATTTGTGGGTCCGATCTGCATGAGTACGTGGCTGGGCCGGTGTTCATACCGGTTGACGCACCACACCCACTGACCGGGATCAAGGGCCAGTGCATTCTCGGTCATGAGTTTTGTGGCGAAATCGTCGAGCTCGGTGCCGGTGTTCAGGGTTTCAACGTCGGCGAACCGGTGGCGGCCGACGCCTGCCAACATTGCGGCAGCTGCTACTACTGCACCCACGGGCTGTACAACATCTGCGAGAACCTGGCCTTCACCGGGCTGATGAATAATGGTGCCTTCGCCGAACTGGTCAACGTGCCGGCCAACCTGTTGTACAAGTTGCCGGCGAACTTTCCTGCTGAAGCGGGGGCATTGATCGAGCCCTTGGCGGTAGGCATGCACGCGGTGAAAAAAGCCGGAAGCCTGCTCGGGCAGAACGTTGTAGTCGTTGGTGCAGGCACCATTGGATTGTGCACCATCATGTGCGCCAAGGCTGCCGGTGCGGCCCAGGTGATCACTCTGGAAATGTCTGGAGCGCGCAAGGCCAAGGCCCTGGAAGTGGGGGCGACCCATGTGCTCGACCCCAATGAATGCGATGCCTTGGCTGAGGTATGGCGCCTGACGGGTGGGCTCGGGGCAGATGTCAGCTTCGAATGCATCGGCAACAAACACACGGCCAAGCTCGCGATCGATCTGATCCGCAAGGCCGGCAAGTGCGTACTGGTGGGGATCTTTGAGGAGCCCAGCGAGTTCAACTTTTTCGAGTTGGTAGCTACCGAAAAACAGGTGCTGGGTGCGCTGGCCTATAACGGCGAGTTCGCCGATGTGATCGCTTTTATCGCTGATGGCCGGCTGGACATCACTCCGCTGGTGACTGGGCGCATTCAGTTGGAGCAGATCGTGGGGCAGGGCTTCGAGGAACTGGTCAACAACAAGGAGCACAACGTCAAAATCATCGTGTCGCCCGCTCGAGTCTGAAGCGGCTGAATCGGACGATGACCCAGACTGTGTGAAAATGCATGCACGGTATTGAAGTCCCCGTTGCTATCGGATTCGGTGGTAGCCGACGGTCATCACATAGTCGCGCATCGCGGTCATTGAGTATGTCCACCGGCGGGGAATCCTGACTCTTCCTGGAAGCATCCGTCTTCCCCGCAACAGCTCCTCGCTAATGCCGTTCTTTTTGTTAGCCGAACGCAACAGGGGGGGCTCAGCTGATCTTGTGCAGCGCCGCGCCCTTATGCATCGCAATGTGTTCGGTCTTGTCGCTCTTGATTTCGTACTGCGGTTCGTCGGCACTAGCGTGGTGCGTGTAGCCCTTGTATTCGGTGTCTTTCGTATGCACCTTGATGATCGTGCCACTTACGCGGCCCGCTTCCGAATTCCAGCTCACGTGATCGCCTACCTTGAATTTTGTGACCATTTGAATGAGTTCTCCTGATGCTGTTCAAGATTTCAAAGAGACTTTCGGATCGTAGGATTCTCGTGTCGCGCGCACGCCGATGTAGGCTTTGATTGCGGCGATAACCAATGGCATCGCGCCGAAGATGATGAACACCAGGTCGCCAGGGAGACGCAGCCACTCGATCAGGCGGGCGGTGTGGGTGCCTGTATAATCCAGGCTGCGCGCATGCCAGTAACCGTGTTGCACCACATCCCATACCTGCAGCACGCCGCCGGGAAACAGGCTCAACGCTACCATCATCAGCAGGCCGATGTTGGTGCCCCAGAAACCGACCCGGATGTATTTCTCGATAACTGGCCAGCGCCCGTCATCGGTAGTCTGGCGCAGCACGAATACCATCAATGCGATTGCCAGCATGCCGAACACACCCATCATCGCAGCATGGCCGTGGTTKGGCGTGAGGATGGTACCGACCTCGTAATAGCTGATGATTGGCAGGTTAATCAGGAAACCGAACACACCTGCACCAAGGAAATTCCAGAAACCCACCGCGATCAGGAAATAGAATGTCCACTTGTGCGGTACCGCGATGGGCCGATCACTGGTATCGCGGTCGCCGCGGGTCGTGCGCACGAAATCCCAGGCATCCAGTGTCAGCAGGGTCAGCGGCACTACTTCCAGCACCGAGAACATCGCCGACATCGCCATGTTGAATTGGCTCTGGCCATTGAAATACCAGTGATGACCGGTGCCGATCAGACCACCACCGAAATACAGGATGGCGTCCAGATAGATCACCCGCAGCGCGGTGTTTCGCCGGGTCAGGCCGAGCTGGAAGAGTGTGAGTGCCACCACTGTGGTGGCGAAGAACTCGAAGAAGCCTTCTACCCATAGATGGATGATCCAGAACCGCCAAGTGTCGACAACTGTGAAGTTGGTCTTTGCGCCAAAGAACAGTGCCGGGAGATAGAACACGGGGATCGCCAGTGACGCGTACAGGAACATCCGCGCCAGCGGCCGTGCCTCCGGATTGGCCACCGTGCGTGGCCGCGCCAGCCACCACAACATGGCAAACCAGCCGAGCAGACCGACTACCAGCAGGTATTGCCAGAAACGACCGATTTCCAGGTATTCCCAGCCCTGGTCGCCGAACCAGAACCACCACTTGCCCAGCAGGTCGGACATACCCGCCCATTCGCCGAGCAGGCTCGCGCCGATCACCACGACAAACGCGGCGAACAGCAGATTGATCACCGGCACCAGCCAGCGCGGCTCGTCGGCCCGCAGCGAACGGCCCAGGAACAGCGCCGCAGCGACGTAGGCTGTAGCGATCCAGAAAATCGCCGTCTGCAGATGCCAAACCCGCAGCAGATTGCTGGGAAAGATCTTCTCCAGTTGGAAGCCGTAGAAGCTGCCGGGGTCTGCCCGGAAATGGGACACGCCGCCGCCCACCAATGTCTGTATCAGGAACAGTAGCGTCACTACCACGAAAAATTTCACCAGCGCACGCTGGCCGCGGCTGGCCTGTCCCGGAATGACCTGAGGGTGCACATGATGACCACGGTTGACCCAGCCCAGATAATCGAACTTGCCGAATACCAGCAACACCGCGCCGATGCCACCGATTAGCACCACAAGGCTCAGCGCACTCCACAGCAAGGTACCCGGAGGCGGTCGATTCCCGACGTCCGGATCGTAGGGGAAGTTATTGGTATATGAGTAATTGCTGCCTGGGCGATCGGCGACCGAAGCCCATGCCGCCCAAGTGACGAACGCGCTGAACTGGTGCAGTTCGACCGGGTCGGTAATCAGATCGGGCTTGAGGCCTCCATTGCGCGCCGGATCGTGGAAATAACTCTTCCAGCGGTCGGTCTGCTGGCGATACGCGTGCGCTTCCGGGGCGCTGAGTGATAGCGTGTCGTGCTCGGCGTCGTAGCGGTTGGTCTTCAATGTCACCGCGACCTGAGCGCGGACCGATGCCGCCTGGATCGGTGTCAGTTCGGCCATTGGCTTGGCGTATTGCTGCTGCGCCAGCGCTGAGGCGACGTCGTCACCGATCTCGTGCAGTGCCTCGGCGCCATAGTCGGGGCCGAGGTAGGCGCCATGTCCCCAGATGGTGCCATTGTCCATCAAGCCGTAACGCAGGAACAGCGCCTGGCCGTTGCTGATGTCGTCAGCGGTGAAGACGGTGGCACCGCTGGCGTCCTTGACCTGGCCCGGTATCGGCGGCGCATTGCGATAAGCCAACAGGGTGATCACCAGCAGGGCAACCAGGCCGAACACCAGCACGATCAGTACCGAGCGGACCCACCACGGCGACAGCGGAGAGTCTTCGGGTTCGTTCTTCGGTTGCGCGGCTTCGGCCATGATCCTTTTACCCCTTGACTTGGAAGTATCGTGGCGTGTCGGCGGGACTCGCTTGGAGATTCTGCAGCTTGGCGAGATTACGGCGGTGCGCTGTGACGGCTAAGTGTAGGCGACGATTCGCGTTTTCTGTCAGCGACGCTTCACCGCCCGCTCTATAGCTCGCGCGGATGCAAGTTCGTCCAGTCGTCATTAACGTCTATGCTCCATGTGAGGAGTTCTCCTGAGCGACCGGATGTGGTCGCCGGGCGCTTGCCGGATCAAGGCACTGTTCACGCTCGTCGTAATCGGTAGAGGAGAAAAGAGCTGTGATCGAAGTACAGGTCTATCGCTACCACCCGGAACAAGATCGCTCGCCCTGGATGCAGTCGTTGTCGTTGCCCGAGGAGTTCCGGGTGCGAATGGTGCTGGATGCGCTGGAGTTCCTGCATGAGGCAGATCAGACGCTAGTCTATCGGCGCTCCTGTCGGGAGGGGGTTTGCGGCTCGGATGGCATGAATATCAACGGCAAGAACAGGTTGGCTTGCATCACGCCGGTTTCGCAGGCCCTGGGCACGGCCAGCCTACTGATCATCAGACCTTTGCCCGGCATGCCGGTCATCCGCGATCTGGTCGTCGATCAGAGTCTCTTCTTTCAGCAGTACGAGAGTATCAAGCCATGGCTGATCAACCACGAGCCAGCACCGGCCATCGAGCGTCTCCAGTCCCCCGAAGAGCGCGCTAAGCTCGACGGGCTGTATGAATGCATCCTCTGTGGCTGCTGTTCCTCGCAATGTCCATCCTGGTGGTGGAATCCGGAAAAGTTCGTAGGTCCAGCCGGGCTGTTGCAAGCATGGCGTTTCATCACCGACAGCCGCGATCAGGCCACGGCGCAACGGCTAGAGCGGCTGGAGGACCCGTTCAGCTTGTTCCGTTGCCGCAGCATCGGCAACTGTTCATGGGTCTGCCCCAAGGGCCTCAATCCCATGGGGGCCATCGGAAAAATTCGCCAGGAGCTGTTCCGAAAATCCACCTAGGATGCTGGATCAACTCAATGAATCAGCTCGGCTTCCAAAGACTCTTTAGAGTGCCTTTTTTATAGGACGGATCAAAGACTGATGTTCGAAGCTCCAGTCGTTTATACAATAGGGCACTCCACCAGAACCCTTCCGGARTTTATCGAATTACTTCAGTTCAGGAACATCGAGTGGGTCGTGGATATTCGTAGTGTGCCTCGCTCGCGAACGAATCCCCAGTTCAATCTGGATAGACTGCCGGAGGCGCTTGCCGCGCATAAAATCGGTTATATGCAAATACCGGAGCTGGGTGGATTACGAAAAAAATCCAAAACAGTGCCGCCGGATATTAACGGGTTTTGGATCAACCAAAGTTTTCATAACTATGCTGATTACGCATTGTCCGATGAATTTGAATCGGGACTCTCACGATTGTCAGCGCTCAGTCAGGACCGTCAGTGCGCGATCATGTGTGCGGAAGCCGTCTGGTGGCGTTGCCATCGTCGGATCGTTGCAGACTACCTTCTCCACCGCGGCCGGCTAGTCATTCATCTGATGGGCCGGTCCAAAGCTGAATCAGCAACAATGAATCGGGCAGCGACCCCTGCGGGGCATTCCCTTGTCTACCCGGCGCAGACTGTCGGATGAGGGGGGCCTGACATCGAGGTTGACGACGCATTCATGCCCCGTCTTCCGAGTGAGCCCGATACACATCTCTATGTGCGGCATCGTACCGATCACACGTCGGCTTTTGTGCATTCTGACTACCTTGAAAAGCGAACATCAATCTGGCGTCTCGATCGTTTTTTGCGTTGCGATTAGCTGCCGGAAACTCGCCACCACTGGCGCGCTCGAATGAGTGAGCAAGTCATGAAAGAGTCAAATGCATCGTGCTCGCCATCTCTGACACAGTGCCCTGCCTGGAAAGCGCTAGAGGTGCATTATCAGACGGTGCACAAACTGCAACTGCGACAATTGTTTGGCGACGATCCTAAACGTGGCGAGCGCTTCAGCACGCAAGCGTGCGGAATTTACCTCGATTACTCAAAAAACCGCGTCACCGATGAAACGATGCATTTGCTCCTGCGACTGGCTGAGGCGCGCGGCTTGCGCGAACGTATCGAAGCGATGTTCACGGGCCAGAAAATTAATGTGACGGAGCAACGCGCGGTGCTTCACGTCGCGCTGCGCGCACCCAAGGAGGAGCGAATTGTGATAGATGGCATCGACATCGTGCCGCAAGTACACACGATGCTCGAAAAAATGACCGATTTCGCGCGCAAAATTCGGGGTGGTGAATGGCTGGGTTTTACAGGCCTGCCGATCTGCAATGTGGTCAATATCGGTATAGGCGGCTCTGATCTCGGGCCGGTGATGGCCTATGAAGCGTTGCGCCATTACTGTCAGCGCAACCTGACATTCCGATTCATTTCGAATGTCGACAGTACTGATTTTGTCGAGGCGACACGCGATCTTGACCCGGCGGAAACGTTGTTCATTGTCTGCTCGAAAACCTTCACCACGCTCGAGACATTGACCAACGCCCATACCGCGCGCGCTTGGGTTTTAAGCAACCTTGGAAATGAGCGGGCAATAGCGAAGCATTTTGTTGCCGTTTCGACCAATACCGAGGCGGTTACCCAGTTCGGCATCGATACCCAGCATATGTTTCGCTTATGGGATTGGGATGGTGGTCGCTACTCAATGGATTCGGCAATTGGTTTGTCGACGATGCTGGCTATCGGGCCGGAAAATTTCCGCGCAATGCTGTCCGGCTTTCATGCCATGGACCAGCACTTTCGCAGCACCCCATTCGAGGACAATCTGCCGGTTCTGATGGGGTTGCTAGCCGTGTGGTACAACAATTTCTTTGGTGCTCAAACCGTCGCGGTGCTGCCCTATGAGCAATATCTGAAGCGCTTTGCGGCCTATTTGCAGCAGTTGACAATGGAAAGCAATGGTAAACAGGTCACGCTCGATGGTGCACGCGTCGATTATCCAACGGGCCCCGTCTATTGGGGTGAGCCCGGCACCAATGGCCAGCATTCGTTTTATCAACTGATCCATCAAGGTACGCCATTGATACCGTGTGACTTTATCGGTTTTTGCCAGGCATTGAACGCCTTGCAGCCGCACCACGATCTCTTGATGGCGAATCTGTTCGCCCAGACTGAGGCGCTTGCTTTCGGCAGAACGGAAGCAGAAGTCAAAGCGGCGGGAGTCCCTGACTGGCTGATACCGCATCGCGTTTTTGAAGGCAACCGTCCCACCAACACCCTGCTTGCCGAACGGCTGACGCCCGAAACATTGGGGAGTCTCGTAGCGCTTTATGAACACAGTGTCTTTACTCAAGGAACGATCTGGAACATCGATTCATTCGATCAGTGGGGCGTCGAGCTCGGCAAGTCGATGGCGCAGAAAACCCTCTCTGAGTTGACCGGCAATGCTGATCCCTTGCTAAACCATGACAGCTCGACCGCTGCGCTTATCCGACGCTACCGTCAACTCAGAGAAGGGCAATCATGACCCGATAGGTTGTTGGGCGATGAGCGTTATTGGAACGCCTGACTCCGCTCTTAACAAGGGGATGAGCATGAATGCGCAAGCGCTAATAAACACCGCAAGGACGCTGGTCACCGGCGACAAAGGGTTGCTGGCCATGGACGAAAGCAACGCCACGTGTAACCGACGCTTTGCCCAGTCAGGTATTCCCCAGACCGAGGAGGCTCGGCGCGCCTATCGGGAGCTAATTGTGACAACGCAGGGGCTCGTTCAATACATCAATGGTGCAATTCTCTACGATGAAACAATCCGTCAGCGAACAAAAAATGGCGCCTCATTTAGTAAAGCCCTGAGTGACGCGGGCATTATTCCCGGCATAAAAGTGGACATCGGTACAACAGACTTGGCCGGTTATCCTGGAGAGAAAATCACTGAGGGTTTGGACGGGTTGCGTGATCGGCTCAAAGAATACTTTCAAATGGGCGCCCGGTTTGCCAAGTGGCGCGCGGTGATCACCCTCGGCGATGACATTCCCAGCACCGGTTGCATCGAGGCCAACGCCCAGGCGCTGGCCCGGTATGCCGCGTTGTGCCAGGAGTCGGGGATGGTCCCCATCGTCGAGCCGGAAGTGCTTATGGACGGAGAACATACCCTGGAACGGTGCGCCGCAGTAACGGAGGAAGTTCTGCGAATCGTCTTCAATCAGTTGCACGCCCAACGAGTGCTGCTTGAAGGGATGCTTTTGAAGCCTAATATGGTGCTTCCCGGCTTGGCTTGCACCACACCGATAACGGTGGGCGCGGTAGCCGACTCAACCGTGAGTTGTCTCTTGCGAACCGTACCCGCCGCGGTGCCGGGCATTACGTTCTTGTCGGGGGGGCAATCGGGAAAGTTGGCTTCGGCACGATTAAATGCCATGAATGCGAAATTCAAGTCACGGCTGCCCTGGGCATTGGCATTTTCGTTTGCTCGTGCTGTCCAGCAACCGGCTTTGGAGATTTGGTGCGGTGAGGAGGCCAACGTAGTGGCAGCACAACAGGCTCTGTTACACCGGCTCAGATGTAACCACGCGGCATGCCGTGGTGAATACGACGCTGCTCTGGACGGGCTGGCCGTATGATGCCCCCCATACCCACGCCCGTGCATCTTTATCTTGTCAGACACGGCGAAACTGAATGGACGCTTTCTCGGCAGCATACGGGCCGCACGGATATTCCGTTGACCGCACGTGGCGAGAGCGAGGCGAAGAAACTTGCATCGCACCTGCTGGATATCCCATTTACCCATGTTCTGACCAGCCCATTACGACGTGCGCAACAAACCTGTGTGTTGGCGGGGCAGGGGGCGCATGCCGTAATCGTCCCGGACTTGGCGGAGTGGGACTATGGCGACTACGAAGGGCAGCGTTCAGTCGACATTCTTAAACAGCGAAAGGGCTGGAATCTTTTTCGCGATGGCTGTCCGCAGGGTGAAAGCCCTGCGCAAATTGCCCATCGCGCTGATCAGGTTATCGCCCGGCTGCGTGCGCTGGATGGCAATATTGCGCTCTTCTCTCATGGTCAATTCGCTTCCGTCCTGGCCGTGCGATGGATTGGTTTATCTGTGATAGCAGYGCAGCATTTTCCACTGGATACGGCCTCGCTCAGCATTCTCACTTATGACACTCATCACCCCGACGTGCCGGTCATCGCATTATGGAATGCGTTCTCGGATGCCTGACCTGGATCCTCTATCCAATCAACTGTAATGAGTGTCCTTGGGAACGGTGAGAAGCTTGATTTTCACTTGGATTCTCAACGGTCCGTCATTGAGCTTTAACAACTCGCTCATCATCCAAAGCCGCCAGCCTTTTCCGAGTACCAAACAGACTCGGTCCTGAACTTGTGCTCAATCCGACAACAATCGAATTGCTATGGGTACTCACCAAAGAGATCCATCGAGGCGAGGTATTGCGGTCCCTTACGGACTATGTACGTCAGCGTACAGACTGATCCCCATGAAGGTGCGCAATCTGGTATCAGTCAGTTGGCCGGGTGCTCTCTGAGTGACAGCCAGCAAGCCCGTTTTTCCATGGGTCCGAGGAGATAGTCATGAGCTTGGGCACAATTGTGGTAATCATCCTCATTCTGCTGCTGATCGGCGCTTTCCCGAGTTGGCCGCATAGCAGGAATTGGGGATACGCACCAACCGGTGGGTTGGGTATTGTGCTGGTCATCGTCATCGTGCTGCTCTTGATGGGACGGCTTTGACTGACAGGGGCCCGGCAGGACTGGACAGCGCAGCGATATCGACGCGTTCGATCCTGCGCCGGGCGTTTGGGCTGCGTTCTGAGTCACCACCATGGACTGACCACGCGCCAATACGGGAGGCGCTTTTCGGTATTGAGCGGCTTGAGCAACATGCCGCGAGCCTGGCCGTCGCCCAGCAAGTAACCCTCAGGCCACCCGCCGTACTGTCCTTGAATGTGCGCCTTGACGACAATGCTGCGATCCTGCTCGCCGCCTACCGGGCGAGCGCCGCTGAGCTCGAGAGYGGCCAGAGCGTGGTGCCCGCCGCCGAATGGCTGCTGGACAACTACCACATCGTCGAGGAACAGATCCGGGAGATCCGGGATGATCTGCCACCTGGCTACTACCGCCAGTTACCGAAGCTCGCCGAGGGACCGTTCGCCGGCTACCCGAGGGTCTTCGGCCTGGCCTGGGCCTTCGTCGCGCATACCGACAGCCACCTCGACCTCGAGATGCTGCGATGTTTCATCGACGCCTACCAGCGGGTCCAGCCGCTGACCATCGGCGAGTTGTGGGCTGTGGCGATCACCCTGCGTATTGTCCTGATCGAGAACCTGCGCCGACTCGCCGAGCAGATCGACGACGGCCGTGCGGCCCGTGCGGACGCCGACGAGCTGGCCGATCGTTTACTCGAACCCGCCAGCGCCCTTGCGGCGTTGGCAGATATCGCCGCGCGTCCGCTCGGGCCGYTGCCCGAGCTGTTCGCCGCCCAGCTTGCCAAACGCCTGCGTGATCAGGATCCGCGTACGACCCCGGCACTGGGCTGGCTGGACGAACGTCTGCAAGAACAGGGCGTTAGCATCGAGGACGTCGTGCAGCATGCCCAGCAACGCCAGGGCGCCTCGAATGTCACAGTACGCAACATCATCACCAGCATGCGGCTGATTTCCGATATTGACTGGGCCAAGCTGTTTGAAAGCGTCAGCCTGGTCGATGCGCGCTTGCGCGCGGGCAGTGCGTTTGCCCTCATGGACTTCCCAACGCGCAACTTGTATCGCAGCGCTATCGAGCAACTGGCGCGTGGCTCGGCGCTCTCGGAACTGGAGGTCGCCGACCGGGCCTTGAAGGCCGCCCTCCTGGCCGAACGCGCGGAGCAGGACGAGGAGCGGGGCGGGCGAGCGAGCGATCCTGGTTACCACCTGATCACCGAGGGACGCCCGGCGCTGGAGCGGGCCATAGGCTTTCGCGCGCCTCTGCGCCTTCGCATCAGCCGCTTCAACATTCGCTTGGGCATCGGCGGCTATGTTGGCGGCATTTTCTTGCTGACCACGCTGCTGCTGGCGCTAATGGCTTGGGCCTTGGCGGTGCCGTCCGTGGCTGTTGGCTGGATCCTGTTGTTCCTGCTGTCGATGTTCGTGCCGGTCACCGAGGTGGCCACGGCGCTGGTCAATCGCATGATCACCTGGAGTTTCGGTGCCATTACTCTGCCGGGGTTGGAGTTGTCCGCCGGTGTGCCGCAGGCGCTACGTACGCTGATCGCAGTGCCGACGCTGTTGACCAGTGAAGCCGACCTGTTGGAGCAGATCGAGCGGCTGGAGGTCCACCATCTGGCGGGTATCGGCGGCGATCTGGCTTTTGCCCTGCTGGCCGATGGCGTCGATGCGCAGCAAGAGCAGCTCGATAGCGATGAGCACCTGCTGACGGTGGCTGCCGAGGCGATCGGACAGCTGAATCGCCGCTATGGGCCCGGGCCCGGCGGCCAGCGCTTCTTCTTGCTTTGTCGGCGACGCCTGTTCAATGCCAGCGAGCAGTGCTGGATGGGCTGGGAACGCAAGCGCGGCAAACTGCGCGAGCTAAACCGCCTGCTGCGCGGGGGTGGCGAGACGAGTTTCATGCCCATCGCCGGCGAGCCACCGCGAGTGCCGTCCGGGGTGCGCTACGTGATCACCCTTGACGCCGATACCCGCCTTCCGCGAGAGGCCGCGCTGCGGCTGATTGGCAAAATGGCCCACCCGTTGAACCACCCACGTTTCGACGCCGCGCTGAAGCGCATCGTCAGCGGCTACGCGATCCTCCAGCCACGGGTCACGCCCTCTCTGCCGCTGGGCGGCAAGGGTTCCTTTTACCAGCAGGTGTTCTCCGGTCCCGGCGGCATAGATCCCTACGCGGCGGCGGTTTCGGATGTTTACCAGGACCTCTTCGGCGAAGGTTCCTACACCGGTAAAGGTATCTATGATGTGGATGCCTTCGAAGCCGCGCTCGGTGGCCGGGTCGGCGACAACCGGCTGCTCAGTCATGATCTGTTCGAGGGCATCTTCGCCCGCGCCGGCCTGGCCTCGGATGTCGAAGTGATCGAAGAGTCCCCGGCGCGCTTCGATGTCACCGCCAAACGTCTGCACCGCTGGACGCGCGGCGACTGGCAATTGCTTCCTTGGGTGTTCGGACACTGGACGGGGGGCCAGGCGGTGCCGCTGATTGGCCGCTGCAAGATGTTCGATAACCTGCGTCGCTCGTTGTTCGCGCCCTTTGCCCTGGCCAGTCTGGTGTTCTGCTGGTGGCTGCCATTGCCCCTGGCGCTGCTCGCTACACTGTTCGTGCTGACGACCCTGATGATCCCGGCCCTGCTGCCGACCCTCTGCTCCCTGCTGCCGCAGCGGCGCGGCATCCGTCTGCGAAACCACTTTGGTATGCTCGGTGCCGACCTGCGCCGCGCGATTCTGCAGATTGTGCTCTCGCTGGCCTTTTTGGCGGACCTTGCATGGCGCATGGGTGATGCTATCGGACGCACCTTGATGCGGGTGTTCTCCAGCCACGATCACCTGCTCGAATGGACCACCGCCGCGCAGGCCTCCAGCTGCCCTTTGCCAGACCTGAGCGGCAGCTACCGACAGATGGCCGGTGGCACCGTGCTGGCGCTGCTGATGAGCGCCGCCGGGCTGGCCTTAGTGCCGAGTTCCTGGCCGCTGGTCGGGCCGCTGGCATTGCTCTGGCTGACGGCGCCAGCGCTGGCTCTGCTCAGCAGCCGGCCATCGAAGGTCGCCCGCCAGCGTACGGCTTCGCCGCTGGACGCCCATGCACTGCGCCTGACCGCGCGGCACACTTGGCGCTTCTTCGAAACCTTCGTCACAGCGGAGGATAACCTGCTGCCGCCAGACAATTTCCAGGAACAGCCCAAACCGGTGCTCGCACACCGCACCTCGCCGACCAATATCGGGCTCTACCTGCTTTCGGCAGTCGCTGCCCGGGATTTTGGCTGGGCCGGCAGCATGGAGACGCTCGAACGCCTGGAAGCGACCATAGCAACCCTGGAGAAGCTGCCGCGCTACCGCGGGCATTTTTTCAACTGGTATGCGACCCGCGACCTGCGCGCCCTGGATCCGGCCTATGTGTCGTCGGTCGATAGCGGCAACTTCGCCGGGCACCTGATCGTGCTCGCCAACGCCTGCGAGGAGTGGCGGGAAAGCCCGTTGGCGCAGGAGGCCTGCCGCGGCCTGATGGACGACCTGTGGCTGGTCCAGGAGGCCATTGCCAGGCTGTCGGGCGCGGGTGGCGAGCCGCTGCGGCAACTGCGCGAAGACCTGGAGGACGTCCGCGTCCATTTGGCGGGGCTGCAAGCGTTCGACGGACTGCTGCCGAATCTGAAGCGGCTGACCGAGAAGGCCGTCAAGGTGGCTGTCAGGGTCGCTCCGGTCGGCGAGGGCGATGACTTGCTGTTCTGGGTCGAAGCGCTGCGCAAGGCAGTGGCCGAACACCTGCGCGACCGCACGTTGCCGGACGAGGCGCGGTCGACACTGGCGCAGCGCTTGCAGACCCTCGCCGATACAGCCCGGGCGATGGCCGGGGCAATGGACTTCGGCTTCCTGCTCGACCCCGAACGCAAGCTGCTGTCGATCGGCTACTCCCAGATCGACAATCGCCTCGATCCGAACTGCTATGACTTGCTCGCCTCGGAAGCACGACTGGCCAGCCTGTTCGCCATTGCCAAGGGGGATGCCCCGACTCGTCACTGGTTCCGTCTCGGGCGCACCGCAACGCCGGTCCCCGGCGGCTCAGCGCTGATATCCTGGTCCGGCTCGATGTTTGAATACCTGATGCCGTCGCTGGTGATGCGCGCGCCGGCTGGCAGTCTGCTGGAACAGAGCAATCGCCTGGTGGTGGCGTTGCAGGAATCCTACGGCCGTTCGTTGGGCATCCCCTGGGGGATCTCGGAGTCCGCCTACAACGCCCGCGACCTGGAGTTCACTTATCAGTACTCCAACTTCGGCGTGCCCGGGCTTGGCCTCAAACGCGGGCTGTCCGAGAATGTGGTGATCGCGCCCTATGCGACCGGCCTGGCGGCGATGATCGATCCACAGGCGGCGCGGCGCAATTACGAGCGGCTGGCCGGGATGGGCGCGCAGGGCCGCTATGGCTTTTACGAGGCGCTGGACTTCACCCGCTCACGGCTGCCGGATGACGAGAGCGTGGCGATCGTTCGCTGCTTTATGGCCCACCATCAGGGCATGACTATCGTCGCCATCGCCAATACCTTGCACGATGGCAGGATGCGCTGTCGCTTCCACCGCGAACCGATGATCCAGGCCTGCGATCTRCTGCTGCAGGAGCGCGTGCCACGGGACGTAGTGCTGGCGCATCCACGGGCCGAAGAGGTGACGGTTTCCGCGACCGAGGGCCGTAGCGAAACACCGACCCAGCGGCGCATCACTGCGGGAGGCGGAGCGCCGATCACCCATCTGCTTTCCAACGGCCGCTACGCACTGATGCTCACCTCGGCAGGCGGCGGTTACAGTCGTTGGGGCGATATCGACGTGACGCGCTGGCGTGAGGACGCCACCTGCGATGACTGGGGCAGCTTCATCTTCCTGCGTGACACCCAGAGCGGGGAAGCCTGGTCGGCGACGCTGCAGCCTAGCGGCCGCGACGTGGAAAACGGCGAGGTGCTGTTCAAAGAGGATCAGGCCGAGTTCATCCATCGCCAAGGCTCGCTGGTGACCAGCCTGGAAGTGCTGGTGTCCGGCGAGGACGACGGCGAAGTGCGACGAGTTTCGCTGATCAACAACGGGCGCCGGCCACGCGACATCGAACTGACCTCCTATGCCGAGGTGGTCCTGGCGACCCGGGCCGCTGACAGCGCGCATCCGGTTTTCTCGCGAATGTTCGTGCAGACCGAATACCTCGCCGAATTCACAGCACTGGTCGCCACTCGGCGTCCGCGCGGACCGGAGGAAACGCCAGTATGGGCGGCGCACTTCGTGGTGGTGGAAGGCGAGCTGATCGCTGACCCGCAGTACGAGTCCGACCGCATGCGTTTCCTTGGCCGCAACCGTAGTGTGCGCGAGGCGCTGGCGATCACCGGGCATCGAGCGCTGTCGAACAGCCAGGGGACGGTGCTCGACCCGATCTTTTCCTTGCGTCAACGCCTGCGGGTTGGGCCCGGTAAAGTAGCGCGGGTAGCTTTCTGGACGGTGATCGCAAGCTCGCGGAAGACAGGACGCATCTATAGCCTCAAGCCGGGCAGTGAGTTCGTTATTTTCCGGAAATTGATCCAGCCCCGATGGTCGCCATTGGGCGTAGTAAGATTAGAAACAGTTTCGGAGAATTGTAGACGGTCAGCTTTCGCTTTAGGCAACACAGGTCAATGGACGCAAATCTTAGCGTGACTCTGAAGAGAGATGTCTACGCTCATGAAAAACCAGTCAGCACAGGTTCGTGAAAAAACCGACACAGAATCGCGGAAATGGACAAGGAGGAAAGTTCCGCCCTGACACATCATTTAACATAATATACATTATGCGTTCCTTAGGGTTCTTACGTGGGGGGCTCGGGTGGTCAGATTTGAAGCCTGACGCGCGTCTTATCGCACACGCCTGAGCGATAACCTTCATCTGTTGGCAGATATCCGATCAGGCATGAACGAACTGGTTTTCATCCTGGTTAGCTCTCGCTGCCTGAAGTAATTGTATGAGTCGAGCCTTTTGTCTCTCGTTCACGGATTTGCTTTCTGACTTCAAATACCGCGCTGAGTGAAATCTGCAGCTTCCAGCATAGAGTTGGTGCGCAGATTTCAAGGGTGGCCATACGCGGAAATGACCAACTCCGGCTGTTTACATGCAGATGCGGAATGTACCGTGGAGCTGTTGCTACCACGAAATATTCCGGAAACTTCGCCATAATTTAGCTCGAGGAAAAGCTCAGTAAAATTCTAGTGCGGTGCTGTTGTAAATCACAATTTTGACTTGTTAACCATCGTGGTTAACAAGTCAAAAAACAAGTTTACAGAAGGGTGCTTTATCTACCTGTAAACCTTGATATTTCTAGCGTTCCTAGATTTTCAACTTCCTGATAATGTCCTGAAACTTCGATACAAAGTCTTCAATAGACGAAGCCCCCTCCTCCCCTCCTTTGAGTGATACAAATCTATATCCGGACGCTGGCAAAGGTTGATTCATTGCGGGCCTGGCTGAGCGTCGACATTGCTCTAGACAATGGTGACAGCACCAAGGCTTGTGGCAACGGAATCAACGCCACTTGTTGCGCGGTGTTGGAGCCGACGCGCTCGTCGCGTGGCGGAATGCCGTAGTATTCGCGGTAGCACTTGGAGAAGTGTGGCGTGGATATGAACCCACAGATAGACGCCACTTCAATGATCGACATTGGTGTCTGCTTGAGCAACTGCCGCGCACGCACCAAACGCAGTTTCAGGTAATAACGCGACGGCGAGCAGTGCAGGTATTTCTGGAACAGCCGCTCCAGCTGACGACGTGAAACAGCGACGTACACCGCTAGCTCATCGAGGTCGATCGGCTCTTCAAGGTTGGCCTCCATCAGCGCGACGATTTCCTGCAACTTCGGCTGATTGGTGCCCAGCATGTGCTTGAGCGGTACGCGCTGATGATCTTGTTCGTTACGGATGCGCTCGTAGACAAACATTTCCGAAATCGCCGCCGACAGTTCGCGGCCGTGGTCGCGGCTGATCAGGTGCAGCATCATGTCCAGTGGCGCGGTGCCGCCGGAGCTGGTGAAACGGTTACGGTCCAGAGTGAACAGACGCGTGCTCATGACCACCCGCGGGAAAGCTTCCTGCATCGACGCCAGGCACTCCCAGTGCACGCTGCAATCGAAACCGTCCAGCAGACCGGCGCAGGCCAGGGCCCAACTGCCGGTGCAGACTGCACCGAGGCGGCGCGACTGACGGGCCTGGCTTTGCAGCCACGACACGTGCTCACGGGTCACCGTGCGTTGAATGCCGATGCCGCCACAGACAATCACGGTGTCCATGGGCGGGGCTTTGTRCATGGACGCATCCGGTGTGATTTGCAGGCCGTCACTGGCCCAGACCTGACCGCCGTCAGCGGTGAGGGTGCTCCAGCGATACAACTCGCGACCAGATAGTTGGTTGGCCATGCGTAGCGGCTCGACCGCCGAGGCCAGGGAAATCAGCGTGAAATTGTCCAGCAACAGAAAGCCGATGGATTGTGGGATGCGGTTTTGGGGGTGGGCCCCGGAGTTTTGCGACATCATTGAGGTATCTCCTCACACAGGACAGATCATGGCCCCAGACGCAGGCTCTTTTTATTACCTGTCCAGCAAATGGCGGGCTACTGGCAGTGACGTGAGCAAGCGTCATGCCAAAGACAAATTGAGCTCCAATGACTTTTAGAAATTAACCCCACCATTTTTTGATTATAGAAGGTCGCAAGAGCAATTAGTTGCAAGTGGCAAGGGCTGAGTTAGCACCTTTATTCATGAGAAATGAGCAATTCAGTACCATTAGGCACTGCCATCGCGGTGAGGTCCGACAAACTCATGCCCCCAGACTTCCTTGAAGCGTACTGACTTGCGCGAGACCAGTGCATGGCCGACAGGTACGACCAAAGTCAGTTCGTCATTACGATCAGGCACCGTTTCCAGACATTGGTGGGATTAAATCCCGACATCTATATCCGGACGCTGGCAAAGGTTGATTCGTTGCGGGCCTGGCTGAGCGCCGACAGCGGTCCGGACAGCTGCGACAGCACCAGAGCTTGCGGGATCGGCATCATCGCCACTTGTTGCGCGGTGTTGGAG
>NZ_JBFTLU010000024.1:0-18843 GCF_056396605.1 Pseudomonas sp. 05T35 | reverse complement strand
GATCAGTAAACAATGATGCTGAATGTACTGCCGTCATCGCGAGCAGGCTCGCTCCCACAAGGCCACGATCAGTGTCCGGGCCTGATATTCTTTCGCCAAAACCCCAATCAAGAGGCCCCATGGCAATCTCCAGACGCCATAAGCTCTTCCCCTTTCTCAGTTGGCTGCCCCGGCAAACCCGCGCCAGCGTTGGCCGCGACCTTGTCGTTGGCCTTAGCGGGGCGATTCTTGCGTTGCCGCAGTCCATTGCCTACGCCCTGATCGCCGGGTTACCCGCCGAATACGGCTTGTACGCTGCCATCATCCCGGTGTTGATTGCCTGCCTCTGGGGGTCGTCCTGGCATTTGATCTGTGGCCCGACAGCCGCGATCTCTATCGTTCTTTACGCCAGCGTCAGTCCCTTGGCCGTGCCCGGTTCCCAGGACTACATCACGCTGATCCTGCTGCTGACCTTCCTCGCCGGTATTTTCCAGTGGCTGCTGGGCATGTTGCGCTTTGGCGCGCTGGTGAACTTTGTCTCGCACTCGGTGGTGCTGGGTTTCACCCTCGGTGCGGCGGTGGTGATCGCCCTTGGGCAGTTGCCGAACCTGTTGGGGCTGGACCTGCCGAATCAGGCCACGGCGCTGAACAGCCTGGTGTCCTTGATCGGCGACATCGGTGCGCTGGATAAACCGTCGCTGGTGCTGGGCCTTGGCACACTGGCGGTAGGTATTGTGCTGAAACTGCTATTGCCACGCTGGCCGAGCCTGTTGATCAGCCTGATCTTCAGCGGCCTGTTGGTGTGGCTGTGGCCGTCGATGTTTGGCCATGTGAAGCTGGTCAGCTCGTTCGTGGGCCGATTACCGCCATTCAGCCCGTTGCCGCTGGATCTGGACCTGGTGTTGCGCCTGCTGCCCAGTGCGGTGGCAGTCGGCATGCTCGGGCTGGTGACCAGCCTGTCGATTGCCCGCTCCTTGTCGCAACGCTCGCAGCAGTTACTCGATGCGAATCAGGAGGTCCGCGCGCAGGGGCTTTCGAACATCGTCGGCAGCTTTTTCGCAGGCTCGCTGTCAGCTGGCTCCTTTACCCGTTCAGGATTGAGTTATGAGGCAGGTGCCTGCTCGCCACTGGCCGGGGTGTTCTCGGCGCTATGGGTGGCGCTGTTTGCGCTGACCGGGGCGACGCTGATAGCGCATATCCCGATTCCGGCCATGGCGGGGAGCATTTTGCTGATTTGCTGGGGATTGGTGGACCATCGCGGCATTCGCGCCTTGTTCCGGGTCAGCCATGCCGAATTCGCGGTGATGGCGCTGACGTGCGTCGCCACCTTGCTGCTGGAGCTACAAACGGCGATCTACGCCGGGGTGTTGGCCTCGCTGTTTTTCTACCTCAAACGCACCTCTCAACCCCGCGTGCAGCAGTGGCGCGTAGGTGATGAAGAGATTCTACGGTTCGGCGGCTCGATCTTCTTCGGCGCCAGCCACTACCTGCAAGTCCGCCTGCAACGCACTCAAGGCTTGAAGGTGGTGATCGAAGGGCAGTACATCAATTTCATCGACTATTCCGGCGTAGAGATGCTGCACCAGGAAGCGCGACGACTGCTCAGAGAAAACCGCAGCCTGATCCTGCGCCGGGCGCGGGGGCATGTGGTCGAGGAGTTGATAAAGCTCGAAGGGCCGGAGAAATGCCCGATCCGGTTTGAGGATTGAAACACGCAAATACCACGTCGAGCCCACCCCCTGTGGCGAGGGAGCAAGCTCCCTCGCCACAAAAGCCTAGAGCGCCAACTGGCGACGGAGCTCGGCCAGCACCGGTGCGGTGTCCGGGCGTACGCCGCGCCACAGGAAGAACGCTTCAGCGGCCTGTTCGGCGAGCATCCCCAAGCCATCCATCGACACTGCGGCGCCGTGTTCGCTGGCCCAGCGGCAGAACGAGGTCGGTTCCTTGCCGTACATCATGTCGTAGCAAACGGTCTTGCCCGGCTCGATCAGGCTGCTGGCAATCGGTGGTACATCGCCTGACAGACTGGCCGATGTCGCATTGATGATCAGGTCCACCGGCTCACGCAACCAGTCGAAACCGCTGGCGGACACCGGGCCGAGATCGGCGAACAGTTCAGCCAGCAACTCGGCTTTTTCCAGCGTGCGGTTGGCGATGATCACCGACGCCGGCTGCTCGGCCAGCAACGGCTCCAGCGCGCCACGCACCGCACCGCCAGCGCCCAGCAGCAGAATGCGTTTACCGCGCAGGCTGAACCCGGCGTTGACCGTCAAATCCCGCACCAGCCCGGCGCCATCGGTGTTGTCGCCCAACAGGCTGCCATCCGCCAGTTTGCTCAAGGTGTTGACCGCACCCGCTCGCTGGGCCCGTTCCGTCAGGCTATTGGCCAGACGATAGGCCTCTTCCTTGAACGGCACCGTGACATTGGCGCCACGACCTTCGCGGAAAAACTCCGTGGCACAACCGGAAAAGTCATCCAGCGGCGCCAGCAAGGTGCTGTAGTCCAGTTGCTGAGCGGTCTGCTCGGCAAACAGGCGATGGATCAACGGCGATTTGCTGTGGCCAATCGGGTTACCGAATACGACGTAACGGTCCATCAGGATTCCTCGTTCAGACGTTTGCCAACCAATCGCGATCTTGCAGGAAATACTCGGTCAGGCGCGCTTCTTCGCTACCAGGCTCGGGCTTCCAGTCGTAACCCCAACGCACTTGCGGCGGCAGCGACATGAGAATCGACTCGGTACGCCCGCCCGATTGCAGGCCGAACAGCGTGCCACGGTCGTACACCAGGTTGAATTCGACATAGCGCCCACGGCGAAACTCCTGGAACTCGCGCTGTTTCGCGGTAAAGGCTTGTGCTTTGCGGCGCTGAACGATTGGCAAGTAGGCGTCGATGTAGGCATCGCCGATAGCGCGCATGAAGGCGAAGCAGGTGTCGAAGTCCCACTCGTTCAGGTCATCGAAGAACAGACCGCCGATGCCACGGGGCTCGTTGCGATGCTTGATGTGGAAATAGCTGTCGCACCAGTCTTTGTAACGGCTGTAGACGTCTGGTCCAAAAGGCTCGCAGGCCTTCGCGGCCACCCGGTGCCAATGCACGCAGTCGTCTTCATTGCCGTAGTAAGGGGTCAGGTCGAAACCGCCGCCGAACCACCAGACCGGTTCTTCGCCTTCCTTCTCGGCGATGAAAAAGCGCACGTTGGCGTGGGACGTCGGCACATGCGGGTTGTGCGGGTGAATCACCAGCGACACGCCAAGAGCCTCGAAGCCGCGCCCGGCCAGTTCCGGCCGATGGGCGCTGGCGGACGGCGGAAGACCACTGCCAAAGACGTGGGAAAAGTTGACTCCGCCCTTCTCGATGACCGCGCCGTTTTCAATCACCCGCGTGCGACCGCCACCACCGGCAGGCCGGGTCCAGGCGTCTTCAACGAAACGAGTGCCACCGTCTTCGGCTTCCAGCGCAGCACAAATGCGGTCTTGCAGGTCGAGCAGGTAGGCTTTTACGGCCTCGGTGCGGGTAGTCATGGCATCACCTTGAATCGGGCAAAGCTACGCGGCGCACGATCAGAACGGCGGCCGGCGCAAATGGGCGCGTAGCATAACACTGCACTCGTGACCGTCGCAGTTGACGAAGATCAAGCTTAGGAGTCCGATAGGGGCCTTCGCCGAAAGACCGA
This sequence comes from Pseudomonas sp. 05T35, assembly GCF_056396605.1. NCBI lineage: Bacteria > Pseudomonadati > Pseudomonadota > Gammaproteobacteria > Pseudomonadales > Pseudomonadaceae > Pseudomonas > Pseudomonas sp. 05T35. The sequence continues at coordinate 15,187 of NZ_JBFTLU010000024.1, read as the reverse complement.
CGGCAAACACACCAAGGAGAGTGCAGATGGCCAAACGTATCCAGTTCCGTGCCCATGGCGGCCCCGAAGTGCTTGAGTATGTGGATTATCAGCCTGCCGAGCCGGGCCCCCAGCAAGTACGCGTCAGCAACAAGGCTATCGGTCTGAATTTCATCGACACCTATTACCGCAGCGGCCTCTACGCGCCGCCCGCCCTGCCATCGGGCCTGGGCGCGGAAGGCGCGGGCGTGGTTGACGCGGTGGGCAGCGACGTCACGCGTTTCAAGGTCGGTGACCGCGTGGCCTACGGCAGTGGCCCACTGGGTGCTTACAGTGAGATGCATGTGTTGCCGCAAGACAATCTGGTGCATCTGCCGGACGCCATCAGTTTCGAACAGGCCGCGGGCGTCATGCTCAAGGGCCTGACCGTGCAGTACCTGTTGCGTCAGACCTACGAACTCAAGGGTGGCGAGACCATCCTGTTCCACGCCGCTGCCGGTGGTGTCGGTTCGCTGGCCTGCCAATGGGCCAAGGCCTTGGGCGTGAAGTTGATCGGTACCGTCAGTTCGCCGGAAAAAGCCGCACTGGCAAAATCCCTCGGCGCCTGGGCAACCATCGACTACAGCAAGGAAAACGTCGTACAGCGCGTGCTGGAACTGACTGACGGCAAAAAGGTGCCGGTGGTCTACGATGGCGTTGGCAAGGACACCTGGCTGACTTCGCTCGACTGCGTAGCGCCACGCGGGCTGGTGGTGAGTTTCGGCAACGCATCGGGCGCAGTGGACGGCGTCAACCTGGGGATTCTCGCGGCGAAGGGCTCGCTGTACGTGACCCGGCCAACCCTGGGGACTTACGCCAACAACGCTGAAAACCTGCAAACCATGGCCGACGAGCTGTTCGGGATGATCATCAGCGGCCAGTTGAAAGTGGACATCAACCAGCGTTATCCACTGGCTGACGCGGCTAAGGCGCAGATTGAATTGTCGGCGCGGCGTACTACCGGGTCGACGGTGCTTTTGCCTTAAGGTTTATGGTGTCTGTCAGACCCTCATCGCGAGCAGGCTCGCTCCCACAGTAGATCTTTAGTGAACACAAAATTTGTGTACGACATAGGTCCAGTGTGGGAGCGAGCCTGCTCGCGATGGGATCACCTCGGTCTCAAGCCGGGCGCACCACATTGCCGGTCGCCAGATCTCGAATCAGGCTCGGGTTTTTACGTCCGCCCAGATTCCCGCCCAACACCAGGTCGATCTGTCCGCGGAAATACTGCTCGACGCGAATTCGCGAACGCGCTGCCGGCCGGCCTTGCAGGTTGGCTGAAGTCGACACCAATGGCCCGACCAACGCACACAAATCCCGCACCTGAGGGTGATCGCTAACCCGCAACGCCACGGTCTCATGCACTCCGGTGATCCATTGCGGCAGCATGTTTTGATGGGGCACCAGCCAGGTGTTCGGCCCCGGCCAGGTGCTGGCCATGCGATCCATCCACAGCTCCGGGAAGTCTTCGAACAGGAAGTCGAACTGGCGAATATTGTCGGCAACCAGGATCAGGCCCTTTTCCACCGAACGGCCCTTGATCGCCAGCAAGCGATACACCGCCTCTTCGTCCCAAGGGTCGCAACCCAGACCCCAGACAGCTTCGGTTGGGTAGGCAATCACCGCCCCTGCGCGAATAGCTTGTGCGGCTTGTTGCACACGCCAACTGTTGACCATTACCGACTCTCCAAAATAAGGCTGTGCGCAGTTTACCGATCTTTCATGAACCTAGCTTACGCGCGCAAACCAGCGTCCGCCTTCACTCACTGCTCGACCCTCCATTTCAAGCTCCGTCAGCGCCGCCAATACCTTCGGCAACGCCCATCCCGCCGCGTCGGCCAAGGCCTCGCTGGTATGCGGGGCGGCAAACAGCAGGCACAGCAACGGATGATCGACGGGCGCCGCAGCGTCTGTGGATAACGGCAGATTCTGCCAACCGCGCAGGCCTTCGAGGATATGTTCGATGGTTTCCACCAATACCGCGCCGTCACGGATCAACTGGTGGCAACCACGAGCCCCGGGGTGATGGATCGATCCTGGAATGGCATACACCTCGCGTCCCTGTTCCGCCGCCAGCCGTGCAGTGATCAGCGAGCCGCTGGCGACACTGGCCTCGACCACCAGCACGCCGAGGGATAAACCGCTGATGATCCGATTGCGCCGCGGGAAGTTGCTGGCCTGCGGTCCGGCGTCCAGCGGGAACTCGGAAACCACTGCACTGCCTTGCGCAATCATCGCGTCGGCAATTCGCCGATTGCGCTGTGGATAAAAATTTTCCAGACCGGTGCCGAGCACTCCGACGGTCTGCCCACCGACGTCCAGCGCGGCTTGATGYGCCGCCGCATCGATCCCCAATGCCAGACCGCTGGTGATGACAAAACCGGCGCCCGCCAGGCTGCGGGAAAACGCCGCGGCGGTGTCCGTTCCCGGCCTCGATGCGCGTCGGCTGCCAACCATCGCCAACTGCGGCTTTTCCAGAATGCCCGGATCGCCCGCGACAAACAGCAGCGGTGGTGGATCACTGATTTCTGCCAATAGTGCCGGGTAGCCCGGCTGGTCAAACATCAGTAAATGCTGGCCCTCACGCTCTAGCCAGGCCAATGCGTGGTAGGCGCCGTCGCGAATTTCAGGGCTACGCCTGGCCTCGGCACTTGCCGCTGGCACCCCCAACGCACGCCAGGCAGAGGCCGGTGCGCTGATGGCTTTCGAGGCTGAACCAAAGGCTTCGAGCAACTTTTGAAAACGTCGAGGGCCGAGCTCCGGAAGACGATGCAAACGCAAACGCGCTTCCAGTTCCGCGGGTGAAACCTGCGTAGGTGCGAACAGCGGCATAAGATCATCCTTGATCGTTATTGGTCGTGTTGAATCAGCAACAAGCTGTGGATAAGTCTGTTGGTAACTTGTTGAGTCTTTTACGGATTACGCACCTTGTCCATCACAGCCAGGGAGCGCGAAGCATTGAGTACCAAGCCATAACTGAGCTTTTCATAGGTGCGAAAGATCATCAGCAAACCGGCGCGCTCATCCGGGATTTTCACCTGCTCGCCCGTAACCCGGTCACGCACGGTTTCACCGGTTTTCATTACCACCAGCACGTTGCCTTCGGCCAAGCCGTCGCGCTGGCCCTTGTTCAAAGTAACCACATCGAGCGCACCGATCTGCGTAACCCCCCGTGGCACGTCGATGATCAAGCCATGAATATCGGTTTTCGGCGCGCTGGGCATGAAGGTCGAGTTGATTGCCCGTTCTTCGCCGCTGAACAAACGATCGCCGAGTCGAACCTCTTGAGTGGTGCGTTGCAAGGCGAGGGTGGCGACATCGCCTTCAGTGGCGATGATCTCGCCGCCGCCGATGTCGTCGGCGTTGATCCCCAGAAACTCTTTGCTTTGCGGGTCGCTGTAGACCTTGCCCTGACGGAAAATGCCGTACACCGAATGCTCCGGGTCGAACTTGCCRCGTGCGTAGATGCGATCGCCCATGCCGCTGAGTACCCGTTCGGCGTCGCCGGCAACGATGTACGGCGCCTTGTTGAAGTCTTCGACGTTGTCGATGATGCGGTTGCTCAACAGGAAACTGTTGATCGAGCGCAGCGGAATACTCGGAATGGCGTCGGCCATCGGCGTGCTGCGCACTTGTGGCGAAAGCTTGATAGTGCCGCGTGAAGCCCCGCGATTGAGGGTCAGGCGCGGTTGCCCGTTGATATAGACCAGCGACAGCGAGTCGCCAGGATAGATCAGGTTGGGGTTTTCGATTTGCGGGTTGGCCTGCCAGAGTTCGGGCCATTTCCAGGGTTCGCGAAGGTATTTCCCGGAGATGTCCCAAAGTGTGTCGCCCGCCACCACCGTGTAATGCTGTGGAAAACCTTCCTTGAGTTGCACTTGTCCGTGTGCCAAACCGGCCGAGGCCAGAAGCAGCAAGGCGAGTAGTGATTTCCTCATGCGGTGAATCCCTTTATTATGTGCATTCGAGTAGAACGCCAGAGCCCTCGTGGCCCACTCCCCCCTTTCTTAATGAAAAGAAGGGAGCTACGTTTTACAACGGTAGCCTGCATCTTCGGACCCGCCAGGCCATCGGCCCAGACTTTACTTCACACGTGCAGCAATTACGCTTATGGCTATTTTGAACATCCTCGAATTTCCCGACCCGCGCCTGCGTACTATCGCCAAACCGGTGGCCGTAGTGGACGACGAAGTGCGGCAGTTGGTCGATGACATGTTTGAAACAATGTATGAAGCACCCGGCATCGGCCTTGCGGCGACCCAGGTCAACGTGCACAAACGTATCGTGGTCATGGACCTTTCCGAAGACCGCAGCGAACCTCGGGTGTTCATCAACCCCGAGTTCGAAGTCCTGACCGACGAAATGGGTCAGTACCAGGAAGGCTGCCTTTCGGTACCGGGCTTCTACGAAAACGTCGACCGTCCGCAACGCTTGAAGATCAATGCCCTGGACCGTGACGGCCAGCCTTTTGAACTGATCGCCGAAGAACTGCTGGCGGTGTGCATTCAGCACGAATGCGACCACCTCAACGGCAAATTGTTCGTCGATTACCTGTCCACGCTCAAACGCGACCGGATCAAGAAGAAGCTGGAAAAGCTCCATCGCCAGAACGCTTGATGCCCTTCCAAAGGCTTGCTGCGGCAAGCCTTTTTCTTTTCCGCGTGTTTCCAACCGAGAATTCCCATGACTGAGCCACTGCGCATCGTCTTTGCCGGCACCCCCGAATTTGCCGCCGAACACCTCAAGGCCCTGCTCGACAGCCCTTATGAGATCGTTGCGGTCTACACCCAACCGGATCGCCCGGCGGGTCGTGGGCAAAAGCTGATGCCGAGCCCGGTCAAGCAGTTGGCTCTGGAGCACAACATCCAGGTGCTGCAGCCACCAACCCTGCGCAACGCTGAGGCMCAGGCCGAACTGGCCGCGCTCAAGCCGGACCTGATGGTCGTCGTGGCCTATGGTCTGATCCTGCCGCAAGTGGTGCTGGATATTCCGCGTCTGGGTTGCATCAACAGCCACGCCTCGTTGCTGCCACGCTGGCGCGGTGCGGCGCCGATCCAGCGCGCCGTCGAAGCGGGCGACGCTGAAAGCGGCGTGACCGTGATGCGCATGGAAGCCGGCCTCGACACCGGGCCGATGCTGCTCAAGGTCACCACACCGATCAGCGCTGATGACACCGGTGGCAGCCTGCATGACCGTCTCGCCGAGATGGGCCCGCCAGCAGTGGTTCAGGCGATTGCCGGGCTGGCCGCCGGTACGCTGGAAGGCGAAGTGCAGGACGATAGCCTCGCTACTTATGCGCACAAACTGAACAAAGACGAAGCGCGCATCGACTGGAGCCGCCCAGCGGTTGAGCTGGAGCGTCTGGTTCGCGCGTTCAATCCGTGGCCGATCTGCCACAGCACGCTCAATGGCGAAGCCTTGAAAGTACTCGCTGCCAGCCTCGCCGAAGGCAAGGGCGCACCGGGCGAGATCCTCGGCGCCAGCAAAGACGGCTTGATCGTCGCCTGCGGTGAACAGGCGCTGTGCCTGACGCGCCTGCAATTGCCTGGTGGCAAGGCGCTGAACTTCAGCGACTTGTTCAACAGCCGTCGTGAGAAATTTGCCGTTGGCACCGTCCTGGGCCAAGCGGTGGACGCCCAATGAACCCGCGTCTGGCCGCCGCCAAGGCCTTGGCCGCCGTCCTTAACGGCAAGGCTTCGCTGAACAGTTCGTTGCCGACGCAACTGGACAAGGTCGAAGACCGCGATCGCGGTTTCACCCAGGACCTGGCCTTCGGCACCGCGCGCTGGCAACCGCGCTTGTCGGCACTGGCGGCCAAGCTGCTGCAAAAGCCTTTCAAAGCCGCCGATGCTGACGTCGAAGCGCTGTTGTTGGTCGGCCTTTACCAGTTGCTGTACACACGTGTCCCGGCCCACGCCGCCATCGGTGAAACCGTGGGCTGCGCCGACAAGCTGAAAAAGCCTTGGGCCAAAGCCCTGCTCAACGCCGTGCTGCGCCGTGCCCAACGTGAAAGCGAAGCCCTGCTGGCCGAGCTTGAGCACGATCCGGTGGTGCGCACCGCGCACCCGCGCTGGCTGCAAAAATCCCTCAAGGCGTTCTGGCCTGAACAGTGGGAAGCCATTTGCGCCGCGAACAACGCGCACCCGCCGATGATTTTGCGGGTCAATCGTCGTCATCACACTCGCGATGCCTACCTCGCCTTGCTGAGCGATGCCGGTGTCGCGGCCAAACCGTGCGTGTTCAGTCGGGACGGCATCGTGCTCGACACGCCGGGCGATGTGCGCCAACTGCCGGGTTTCGCCGAAGGCTGGATCAGCGTGCAGGACGAAGCTGCGCAACTGGCAGCGGACCTGCTGGACCTGGCACCGGGTCAACGGGTGCTCGACGCCTGCTGCGCACCGGGCGGCAAGACCTGCCACATCCTCGAAGTCGAGCCAAAACTGGCCGGCGTAGTGGCCGTGGACCTGGAAGCCAAGCGTCTGGTGCGCGTGCGGGAAAACCTTGAGCGGCTGGGCCTCAGCGCCGAATTGATCGCCGCCGACGGCCGCGACACCCAAGCGTGGTGGGACGGCAAGCCGTTCCAGCGCATCCTGCTCGACGCGCCCTGCTCGGCGACCGGCGTGATTCGTCGGCACCCGGACATCAAACTGACCCGCCAGCCGGATGACATCGCTGCGCTCGCAGTGCTTCAGGGCGAACTGCTCGACGCGATGTGGCCGACCCTCGACGTCGGCGGCATCCTGCTCTACGCCACCTGCTCGACCTTGCCGACCGAAAACACCGAAGTCATCGAAGCCTTCCTTGCTCGCACGCCGGGCGCTCGTGAACTCGACATCGCCAGCCAGGCCGGCATCAAGCAACCGCATGGCCGCCAGTTGCTGGCGCAAGAGGGCGGTCACGACGGGTTCTACTACGCCAAGCTGATCAAGATTGCCGCCGCACGCGGTTAAGCGGATTTCAAGGGAGTGAGCGGATGAAGATCATCATCCTCGGCGCCGGGCAGGTCGGCGGTACGCTGGCGGAACACTTGGCCAGCGAAGCGAACGACATCACCGTGGTCGACACCGACGGCGAACGCCTGCGTGACCTCGGTGACCGTCTCGATATCCGTACCGTGCAAGGTCGCGGCTCGTTCCCGACGGTGCTGCGCCAGGCCGGCGCCGACGACGCCGACATGCTGGTGGCGGTGACCAACAGCGACGAGACCAACATGGTCGCCTGCCAGGTCGCGCACACCCTGTTCCACACGCCAACCAAGATCGCCCGGGTGCGCGAAGCCGCGTACCTGACCCGCGCCGGCCTGTTCGACAACGATGCGATTCCGGTCGACGTGTTGATCAGCCCGGAACAAGTAGTGACCCACTACATCAAGCGCCTGATCGAGCACCCCGGCGCCTTGCAGGTCATCGACTTCGCCGAGGGCAAGGCCCAGCTGGTGGCGGTCAAGGCCTACTACGGCGGACCGCTGGTGGGGCAGCAATTGCGCCAGTTGCGCGAGCACATGCCGAACGTCGATACCCGCGTGGCAGCGATTTTCCGTCGTGATCGGCCGATCCTGCCGCAAGGCGATACGGTGATCGAAGCCGACGACGAAGTGTTTTTCATCGCGGCCAAAGCGAATATTCGCGCCGTGATGAGCGAAATGCGCCGGCTCGACGAAAGCTACAAACGCATTGTCATCGCCGGTGGCGGGCAGATCGGCGAGCGGCTGGCCGAGGCCATTGAAAGCCGTTATCAGGTGAAGATCATCGAGATGAACCCGGCGCGCTGCCGCTACCTCTCGGACACCCTCGACAGCACCGTGGTGTTGCAGGGCAGCGCCTCGGACCGCGATCTACTGCTGGAAGAGAACATCGCCGACGCCGATCTGTTCCTGGCACTGACCAACGACGACGAAGCCAACATCATGTCGTCGCTGTTGGCCAAACGCCTGGGCGCGAAGAAGGTGATGACCATCATCAACAACCCGGCCTATGTCGACCTGATCCAGGGCGGTGATATCGACATCGCCATCAGCCCGCAACTGGCGACCATCGGCACTTTGCTGGCCCACGTGCGCCGGGGCGATATCGTCAGCGTGCACTCACTGCGTCGCGGTGCGGCAGAAGCCATCGAGGCGATTGCCCATGGTGACGCGAAGTCGAGCAAGGTGATCGGCAAGGCCATCGAAAACATCGTCCTGCCGCCGGGGACTACCATTGGTGCAATCATTCGCGATGAAGAAGTGTTGATCGCCCACGACGACACCGTGATCGAAGCCGGCGACCATGTGATTCTGTTCCTTGTGGATAAAAAGCATATTCGCGATGTGGAGAAGCTGTTCCACGTGGGGTTGAGTTTCTTCTGATCCCAAATCCGCATTGGCCGGGCTGGCTCAATCGCGAGCAGGCTCGCTCCCACAGTGGATCCGGTTGTACACAAAATCGGTGTCCACTGAAGATCACATGTGGGAGCGAGCCTGCTCGCGATAGCGGCCCCACTAAAACAGATCAATCCCTGACACTCCTCAACAAGGAATCCACCCGATGATCGAATCCCTCGAAAAAATGCTCGCCAAGGGTGTGGATAACTCGTTGCTGCGCTTCGGTCTGGGCAAGGGTTATCTGGATCTGGGAGAAAATGCCAAGGCGGCTGAGCATTTCAGCCGCTGCGTGGAATTCGACCCGAAATACTCGGCAGCCTGGAAGTTGCTGGGCAAGGCTTATTTGGCACAGGCAAACCATGCAGCTGCCCGTCAGGCCTGGGAGCAAGGCCTGGAAGCAGCTCGCGCGCATGGCGACAAGCAGGCGGAAAAGGAAATGACGGTGTTTCTGAAGAAGCTTGACCGGTCAGGCAACTGATCAAAAAACGCTCAACTCAAAGGTAACGCAGGCCGATGCCTTCCGCGTCGACCTGCACCACTTCCATGCGCACTCGCGGCGCACCGCACGGCAACCCCTGCACCTGACCATAGACGACCGCGCCCTTGGCCAACGCCGCAAGCGTCGGATGCTTCACGTAGACGCCACTGGCAGAAAGGTTGCGAGTCTGGCCCAGGCACTCGCCGAAGCTCTCGTGCTGGATCTTGATTCGAAATGACTTACGGTGTTCGGACATCTTCTGCGCCCTTGATTGAACGGTTGTGGATAACCCCAGCCCAAGGTTATCCACAGATCATGCCAGCCGGATCAATACCAGCGTGCTTCGCCCGGCGGGCGTTTCTTGAAGCGCTTCATGCTCCACATGTATTGGCTCGGGTAAGCCCGCACATATTTCTCGACGATCTGGCTCATGGCCGCGCAGGACGTCTCGGTATCGGTGCTGTACATGGCCTCGGGCGCAGCTTCCAGGATCACTTTGTAGCCTGAACCGTCCGGCAGGCGCAGGGCGTGCAGGAAGACGCCGACCGCTTTGCCGCCCGCCAGCATGTTCGGCACGAACTTGCTGGTCAAAGCCTTGGTGGCGAAGAAGGGCACAAAGATCCCGGCGGATTCGGCCGGTTCCGGGTCAGCCGGAATCCCCACTGCACCACCTTTGCGCACTTCCTTGATGACACTGAGGATGCCTTCCTTGGTGGACGCCGCCACGCGGTTGCCCAATTGCACCCGCTGTTTGCGCAGCAATTCATCCACCGCCTTGAGCTTGGGCGGACGGTAGAAAATGATCGGTTTGCACTGGCTGCAATAGAAGTGGTTCAACACTTCCCAGTTACCCAGGTGACTGGTGATGCCGACCACGCCTTTGCCGGAAGCCAGCGCGTCCTTGAGCACATCGAGGCCTTCGACTTCACGCACCAGATCGATGGAKCGCTGGGCCGGCCAGATCCAGGCGCAGGCGCTTTCGGTCAATGATTTGCCGATGTCCATCAGGCTCTGTCCAACTAAACGCTCGCGCTCGGCGGCGTCCATTTCGGGGAAGCACTTGGCGAGGTTGATGCGCACTACGTCGCGGGAACGGTTAGGGGTTTTCCACATGACCCAGCCAATCGCCGCGCCTACCGTTTGCACCGCCCGCCACGGGAGCAGGGCAAACAACCGCAGAGCGCCTACCAGCAAGGCGCCTTTAAACTTATCCACAGGTCACTCCTGATCTTCTGAACCGACGTCATGAACCTTGTCGCGAGCCGGCTATTCTAACCGCCCACTGCGCAAGATGGCGTAACGATCACAATCGGTGGTGTGATCCATGACCATGCCCGAGGCCTGCATCAAGGCATAGCAGATGGTCGGGCCGACAAACGTGAAGCCGGCTTTTTTCAGACCTTTGCTCATCTCCACGGCGGCCGGCGTCACGGCCGGCACTTCGCTGCGATCCTTGAAATGATTGATCTGCGGGACGCCGCCGACAAACGACCAGAGCAGTTCCACCGGGTCCTCCAGCGCCATCCAGGCCTGGGCGTTGCGCCGTGCGGCGTTTAGTTTCAGACGGTTGCGGATGATCCCCGGATCGAGCATCAAATCGTCGATTTCGGCGTCGCTCATCTGCGCCACCCGCTGCACATCGAAGCCGAACAACACCTCACGGTAGCGCTCGCGCTTCCTCAGCACGGTGATCCAGGACAGGCCGGCCTGGAACCCTTCGAGCAAAAGCAACTCGAACAAGCGCTGCGCATCGCGTAGCGGTACGCCCCACTCCTGATCGTGATAAGCCATGTACAGCGGATCTTCGGAACACCAAAAGCAGCGTGGCATAAGGCTCCAGGGGGCGTGCGGACGAATGAATCGGGTATACTCCCGCTCTTTAAATCGCAGCCCAAGAAACAGGTGAATTTCGTGAGCCAGCCTACGCCAGCCGTGCGTACCTTCCAAGACTTGATCCTCGCCCTCCAGCAATACTGGGCCGAGCAAGGTTGTGTGGTACTTCAGCCCTACGATATGGAAGTAGGCGCCGGCACTTTCCATACTGCCACGTTCCTGCGCGCCATCGGCCCGGAAACCTGGAACGCCGCTTATGTGCAGCCCAGTCGTCGCCCGACTGACGGCCGCTACGGCGAAAACCCGAACCGTCTGCAGCACTACTATCAGTTCCAGGTAGTTCTGAAGCCGAACCCGGACAACTTCCAGGAACTGTACCTGGGCTCCCTCAAGCACGTGGGCCTGGACCCATTGGTGCACGACATCCGTTTCGTCGAAGACAACTGGGAATCGCCGACCCTCGGTGCCTGGGGCCTGGGCTGGGAAGTCTGGCTCAACGGCATGGAAGTRACSCAGTTCACCTACTTCCAGSMGGYKGGCGGCATSGAGTGYWASCCGGTGACCGGCGAGATCACCTACGGCCTCGAGCGTCTGGCCATGTACCTGCAAGGCGTGGACTCGGTCTACGACCTGGTCTGGGCTGACGGTCCGTTCGGCAAAGTGACCTACGGCGATGTGTTCCACCAGAACGAAGTGGAGCAGTCGACCTACAACTTCGAACACGCCAACGTCGAGAAGCTGTTCGAACTGTTCGATTTCTACGAAAGCGAAGCCAAGCGCCTGATCGAACTCGATCAACCGCTGCCGCTGCCAAGCTACGAAATGGTCCTGAAGGCCTCGCACACCTTCAACCTGCTGGATGCACGCCGGGCGATCTCGGTGACTGCGCGTCAGCAATACATTCTGCGTGTTCGCACCCTGGCGCGTTCCGTTGCGCAAGCCTACCTGCTGGCTCGCGCCAAGCTGGGCTTCCCGATGGCGACCCCGGATCTGCGTGATGAAGTGTTGGCTAAGCTGGAGGCTGCACAATGAGTGCTCAAGATTTCCTGGTTGAACTGGGCACCGAAGAGCTGCCACCCAAGGCCCTGAACACCCTGGCCGAGGCGTTCCTCGCCGGTATCGAGAAGGGCCTGCTGGCCGCTGGCCTGGGCTTTGAAGCCAAGCAGGTCTACGCCGCACCGCGTCGTCTGGCCGTGCTGATCACCAAACTGGCCACTCAACAACCGGATCGCAGCATCAACCTCGACGGCCCGCCACGTCAGGCCGCGTTCGATGCCGAAGGCAATCCGACCCAGGCCGCCCTGGGCTTCGCCAAGAAGTGCGGCGTAGAGCTGAGCGAAATCGATCAAAGCGGGCCGAAGCTGCGTTACAGCCAAAGTATCGCCGGCAAGCCGACCGTCAGCCTGTTGCCGACCATCGTCGAAGACTCGCTGAACGACCTGCCTATCCCGAAGCGCATGCGTTGGGGTGCTCGCAAGGAAGAATTCGTTCGCCCAACCCAATGGCTGGTGATGCTGCTCGGTGACCAGGTCATCGATTGCACCATCCTCGCCCAGAAGGCCGGTCGCGACTCCCGTGGCCACCGCTTCCACCACCCGGAAAGCGTGCGCATCACCTCGCCAGCCAACTACCTGAACGACCTGCGCGCAGCCTACGTACTGGCCGATGCCAATGAGCGCCGCGAGCTGATCAGCACGCGTACCGCCGAGTTGGCCACTCGTCAGGAAGGGACCGCGATCGTTCCGTCGGACCTGCTCGACGAAGTGACCGCGCTGGTGGAATGGCCAGTACCGCTCGTGTGCTCGTTCGAGGAGCGTTTCCTCGATGTGCCGCAAGAAGCCCTGATCACCACCATGCAGGACAACCAGAAATACTTCTGCCTGCTGGATGCCGACGGCAAGTTGCTGCCACGTTTCATTACCGTGGCCAACATCGAGAGCAAAGACCCGCAGCAGATCATCGACGGTAACGAGAAAGTGGTTCGCCCACGCCTGACCGACGCCGAATTCTTCTTCAAGCAAGACAAGAAGCAGAAACTCGAAGACTTCAACCTGCGCCTGCAAAACGTGGTATTCCAGGAAAAACTCGGCAGCGTCTACGACAAGGCCGAGCGCGTTTCAAAACTGGCCGCATTCATCGCTCAACGCATTGGCGGCAACGCCTCGTGGGCGGCGCGTGCAGGACTGCTGTCGAAGTGCGACCTGGCAACCGAGATGGTCGGTGAGTTCCCGGAAATGCAAGGCGTCGCCGGTTACTACTACGCTCTCAACGATGGCGAGCCGGAAGATGTCGCACTGGCGCTGAACGAGCAGTACATGCCGCGCGGTGCCGGCGCTGAACTGCCGACCACCCTGACCGGTGCGGCCGTGGCCATCGCCGACAAGCTCGATACCCTGGTCGGGATCTTCGGTGTCGGCATGCTGCCAACCGGTAGCAAAGACCCGTATGCCCTGCGCCGTGCTGCGCTGGGCGTGTTGCGGATCCTGATCGACAAGAAGCTCGACCTCGACCTGACCGACGCCGTGGCGTTCGCTGTCAATGCGTTCGGCAGCAAGGTCAAGGCTGCCGGCCTGGCTGATTCAGTGCTGGAGTTCGTCTTCGACCGTCTGCGTGCCCGTTACGAAGACGAAGGCGTGGATGTCGCCACTTACCTGTCGGTTCGTGCCCTGAAACCGGGCTCGGCCCTGGACTTCGATCAGCGCGTACAAGCGGTGGAAGCGTTCCGCAAACTGCCGGAAGCCGCTGCACTGGCTGCGGTGAACAAGCGCGTATCGAACCTGCTGAGCAAAATCGAAGGCAGCGTGCCAAGCACCGTTGAAGCCAAGTACTTCGACAACGCCGCCGAATTCTCCCTGTACTCGGCGATCCAGCAAGCGGATCAAGCGGTGCAGCCAATGGCTGCAGCCCGTCAGTACAGCGAATCGCTGGCACGTCTGGCCGCGTTGCGCGAGCCGGTCGATGCGTTCTTCGAAGCCGTGATGGTCAACGCGGAAGACGCCAAGGTCCGCGCCAACCGTTATGCACTGCTGGCGCGTTTGCGCGGTCTGTTCCTTGGCGTTGCCGACATCTCGTTGCTGGGTTGAGGAGCTGCTGTTGAAACTGCTGATTATCGATCGGGACGGAGTGATCAATTACGACTCCGACGCTTACATCAAGTCGGTGGAAGAGTGGATTCCGCTCCCGGGCTCGATCGAAGCCATCGCGCAGTTGAGCAAGGCCGGCTGGACGGTAGCTGTCGCTACCAACCAGTCCGGCATTGCTCGCGGCTACTACGATGTCGCCACCCTCGACGCCATGCACGAGCGCTTGCGCACGTTGGTGGCAGAGCAGGGCGGCGAGCTCGGCCTCATCGTCTATTGCCCGCACGGGCCAGACGAAGGCTGCGATTGTCGTAAGCCAAAACCCGGCATGCTTAAAACCATTGCCGCACATTACGACGTGGCGCTGACTAATCTATGGTTCGTCGGCGACAGTCTCGGTGACCTGGAGGCGGCAAAGGCCGTCGACTGTCAGCCAGTTTTGGTAAAAACCGGTAAAGGCGAAAAGACTCAGGGCAAGACCCTACCGGTAGGTACTTTGATTTTTGACGATCTGGCGGCGATTGCCGCAGAACTTATCCACAACTAGGGCGATTCTGACATCCTGATCAAGGATTGTTCGGGTGCGCACTTTTAATAGGCAAATGCCGCTATGTCGATCTTGCAGGCAATCAGAACCTTTCTTTTTTACCTGCTGCTGGGCACCAGCTCGTTGCTCTGGTGCAGCCTGAGCTTTTTTATCGCGCCTTTTTTACCGTTCAAGGCGCGCTACCGTTTCATCAACGTCTACTGGTGCCGCTGCGCGCTGTGGCTGAGCAAGGTGTTCCTGGACATTGACTATGAAGTCAAAGGCGCCGAGAACATTCCCGACCAGCCGTGCGTGATTCTGTCGAACCACCAGAGCACCTGGGAGACGTTCTTTCTGTCGGCCTACTTCGAGCCATTGAGCCAGGTGCTCAAGCGCGAACTGCTGTATGTGCCGTTCTTCGGCTGGGCGATGGCCATGCTGCGACCAATCGCCATTGACCGCGACAACCCGAAAGCCGCGCTCAAGCATGTGGCGAAGAAGGGCGATGAGCTGCTCAAGGACAACGTCTGGGTGCTGATCTTCCCGGAAGGCACCCGCGTTCCGTTCGGCACCGTCGGCAAGTTCTCCCGTGGTGGCACGGCGTTGGCGGTCAACGCGCAGTTGCCTGTGCTGCCAATCGCCCATAACGCTGGCAAGTTCTGGCCGAAAACCGGTTGGCTGAAAACACCTGGCACCATCACCGTTGTTATCGGTGCACCGATGTATGCAGAGGGCAGCGGCCCACGGGCGATTGCCGAGCTCAACGACCGCGCTGCGGCCTGGAACGAGCAGACCCAGCGGGACATGGGTTCGCTACCGCCACTGCCTGCTGCGGCGGATAAAGAGACTGTCTGACGTTCTGTGGATAACCTGTGTACCGTTTTGTTGAA